>JAFDHF010000082.1 GCA_019308905.1 Deltaproteobacteria bacterium | reverse complement strand
GCCCCTCATCTTCCATCACGAAGGACTTGACGAGAGAATATTTGAACACCTCAATATCTGGACCCGCAAGCCGAATCTCCGGGGATGGCAGCGGATTGTCAATCGGATCAGGAACGCCAAAAATTCGACGACTATCGCCATTGTCGGGAAATACACACATCTGAAGGATTCGTACAAGAGTCTTCACGAGGCCCTGATTCATGGAGGGATCGCCAATGACTGTAAGGTGAATCTCGTTTACGTGGATTCCGAGGACGTGGAGAAGCAGGGCCCCGAAGCGCTTCTGAAAGGGATGAAAGGCGTCTTGGTGCCAGGTGGGTTTGGCACCCGGGGCATCGAGGGCAAGATCAAGGCCGCCCGTTTTGCCAGAGAGAAGAGGATTCCCTATTTTGGGATATGTCTGGGTATGCAAATTGCAGTAATAGAGTTTGCCGTGAATGTGGTGGGTCTGAAGGGGGCATACAGCACCGAATTCGACAGGAATACGCCCCATCCCGTGATCAGCCTCCTCACGGAATGGGTCGACCAGAACAATCAGGTCCAGAAGCGTTCGGCTGATTCGGATCTGGGGGGGACCATGAGGCTGGGATCCTGTCCGTGTCGATTGGTTCCCGGTACTCTCGCACACCAGGCTTACAACAAGAGGCTTATCCATGAAAGGCACCGGCACCGATATGAGTTCAACAACAACTACAGAGAGCCGCTGGCTGAGGCGGGGCTGGTTTTCAGCGGCATCTGTCCTGACGGCGATCTTGTAGAGATCATCGAGGTCCCCCAGGACAGACACCCGTGGTTCCTGGGATGCCAGTTTCACCCGGAATTCAAGTCTCGACCCATGGATCCGCACCCTCTTTTCCGCGAGTTTGTCAAGGCCACTCTCGGGAATCCGGGGATCCGAAAAGGGAGGAAGAGGCGGATTTGAAGAACCCGGATCGTTTGAATCCGGGCAAGGAGGGGAAAGAGGTAAAGATTGCCTTCAAAGAGCCCGATAGACAATAATGACGCCTGGCAAAAGGCGAAGAAGGTTCGGATGCTCATACTCGATGTCGATGGTGTTCTCACCGACGGAAGGATCGTGATTGACGACAGAGGCGTGGAATCGAAGTGTTTCGATGAGAAAGACGGTCACGGCTTGAAGCTGCTTATGCGGGCAGGTGTTGAGGTGGTTCTTCTGTCAGGCCGTGAATCGGCGGCAACGAGGCGCCGTGCAGAAGAATTGGGAATCTCAGAGGTCTATCAGAATGTCCACGAAAAGGTCGGGGAATATCGGCGGATCCTGGAGGCTGCCGGGGTTGAGGATCAAGAGGTAGGGTACGTGGGAGACGACCTGGTCGACCTGCCCCTGTTGAAGAGAGTGGGTTTCTCTGTGGTGGTCGGAGATTCCGTCGAAGAGATCAAGCCCTTTGCCGACTATGTTACCCAGAAGGACGGCGGCAGGGGTGCTGTGCGAGAGGTCGTTGAGATCATTCTCAAATCCCAGGGGAAATGGGAAGAGGTGACAGCACGGTACCGGGGTTGAAAAAGGTCAGGAACCTGATCGGTCTCTCTGTTGCCGCTTTGGCGGTGACCGTAGTGGTCGTCCTCTTCATTAATTGGGGAAAGGGAGGATTTCACGGCACGGGTATAAGAATTCCCAAGATCAAGGGCGACCTGAAGGTGGGCAACCTGTTTCTGACAGAAGAGAAGGAAGGTACCGTCCAGTGGGAGCTGGAAGCCAAGTTGGCAGAGTCCTTTAGAAAGGATAACAAGACGGTTCTTGAAGATCTCCAGGTGACCATGTACGGCCAAGGCGGACGCGTGGTCACCCTGCGGGGGGATCGGGCTAGAATCGACGAGAGGACAAGAAACATGGAGGTCGAAGGCGATGTGGTGGTCACCTCAAGCGATGGCCTCCGCCTTCGGACCGATTTTCTCCAGTATGACCACAGCCGCCGGGAGATTACCACCGAGTCAGCTGTCACGATAAACGGTAAAGGTGTCAGAATCTCGGGCAAAGGGCTCCGGATGGAACTGGCAAACGAGACGATCTCTATTCTCAGGGAGGTGGAGACTTCCATCGAAGGGTCTCCTCTCGAATCCGGCTAGCCGCGGCAAGGTAAAGGCGATGGGAAAGGGGTTAAGCACGGTTTGTTGGTTGACTCTCGCCGGATGGCTTGCGTTCGGTTTGATGGGCCCGTGGGTGCTTGCCGAACAGAAAGAAAAGGGGCCGGGAGGGCTCGATCTGAAGGTTCGGACCGAACCCATCACCGTGTCGTCCGGGACCCTTGTGTGGGAGCATAAGGCCCATAAGGCGACATTCCATGAGGATGTGGTGGCAAGGCAGCAGGATCTGGAGATACGTTCCGACAGCCTTACTATCTATTTCAACCAGACTGACAGCGACATTACACGGTTGGTTGCAGAGGGGAATGTCAAGATTCTCCAAATGGATCGGCGGGCATTTTGTGAAAAGGCCGTATATGACCGGACGCAGGAACGTATAGTTCTCGAAGGAAATCCCGTCATTCGACAGGGACAGAACGAGATAAGGGGGCAGCGGGTGATATACTTTGTCAGAGAAAACCGGAGCGTCGTGGAAGGGGGACAGGGCGGCCGGGTCAGGGTGACTCTGGTTCCAGAGAAAGGGAAGGTTCCGGATTGATCCGAAGGGAAGTCGGGCGCATCCGAACAGTGGGGAGACATGGGAGGAGGAGATCTGGACATAGCACGAACTGCGGATAGGGAACCAGACGGATCCGGCAGGGGAAGAGGTGTCTTCTTGGCCGAGGGCCTCAGCAAATCCTTTAGGAGGAGAAAGGTCGTTGACGGGGTAGGTCTTTCAGTCAGGGCTGGGGAGGTGGTCGGGCTTCTGGGACCCAACGGTGCGGGCAAGACGACTATCTTTTACATGGTCATCGGTCTGATCCGGCCAGAAGCTGGTAGGGTTCTTCTCAACGGGGAGGATATCACGGATCTGCCGATGTACATGAGAGCCAGGAAGGGGATTGGTTATCTGCCCCAGGAATCCTCCGTTTTTCGCAAGCTCACTGTGGAAGAGAATATCATGGCGATCCTGGAGTCCCTTCCCCTTAGGAGATCCCAGCGTGAAGAGAGGCTCGAGTCTCTCCTAAGCGAACTAGGATTGAGTGTTATCCGGAATCGCAAGGCGTACTCCCTTTCTGGCGGTGAAAGGCGGAGGGTGGAGATAACGAGAGCCCTGGTGACTGACCCGCTTTTCATCTTTCTGGACGAACCCTTTGCCGGCATCGATCCAATAGCCGTCACTGACATACAGAAGATCATCGTTCAGTTGAGGTTAAAGGGGATCGGCGTTATCATCACCGATCACAATGTTCGTGAAACACTGGGGATCTGCGAGAGAGCATATATCCTGAATCAAGGGAGAATTCTGGAGTCCGGATCTCCCGAAGAGATTGCGAAGAGCCGGAAAGCCCGGAGGATTTACCTGGGTGATTCTTTCAGGCTGGAACGGGCAAAGGTTGCAGGATCGGTACGAGAGAGGTGGAATTGAGCGGAGATTCTTGACAGAGAGATGAGACGATGGCCTTAGAGATCAAGCAGACCGTCAAGCTGGCTCAACAGTTGGTGATTACCCCTCAGCTCCAGCAGGCGATTAAACTCCTTCAGCTGACGCGGATGGAACTGGTCGATCTGATTCAGGAAGAGATGAAGGAGAATCCTCTGCTGGAAGAAGCCGAGCCTACAGAAGAGACCGACTCATCCCAATACGACGGGGACAGCCAGGAGGGATCGGATCAGGAGCTACTCAAGGAGACGACCCTCGAGGTCAAGGGCGAGGGCGAGGGGAAAGACGATTTTGACTGGGAGAGTTATATCGAGAACCTCAATGTCTCCTCGTACCGTGGCTCGGCCGACAGTGAAGATCGGCCGTCCTTCGAAAACTTCGTGGCGCGAAAGACAAATCTGACGGACCATCTGATGTGGCAACTCCGGCTGTCCGATCTCGACGAGAGACAGCAGGACATCGGCCGTTTCATTATCGGCAATCTGGACGAGAATGGGTATCTGAACATCTCTGATCAGGAGATCTCGGAACATCTCGGCTGTGATCCCGGGCAGGTGGAGGAGGTTTTGAAGCGGATCAGGATGTTCGATCCCGTCGGGGTGGGTGCCAGGGATCTCAGAGAATGTCTCCTGGCTCAGCTTGAAGCCCTGGGAGAATCTGACTCGATAGCCCGGGAGATCGTGTTGAACCATATGCCCCGTCTCAAGAGTAGAAACTACGGGCAGATTGCAAAGAAGCTGGGGGTGTCCCTCAATCGGGTTATGGAGGGGATCCGGCTCATCTCCGAACTGGAGCCTAAGCCGGGCCGTCAGTACAGCGGTGAGGAGATCCAGAACATAGTTCCCGACGTTTTCGTTTACAAGATCGAGGGGGAGTACGTGGTGGTTCTCAACGAGGAAGAGATGCCCCGGTTGAGAATCAACAGCACCTATCGTAATATCCTCCAAGCAGGGAGCGGAACACCCGAAAGCGACCGCAAATACATTCAGGATAGGCTTCGCTCTGCGGTGTGGCTCCTGAAGAGCATTCACCAGAGACAGCGCACCATCTATAGGGTTACGAAGAGTATCGTCTCTCTTCAGAGGGAATTTCTCGACAAGGGCGTGAACTATCTGAGGCCGATGGTTTTGAGAGACGTGGCCGAAGACATACAGATGCATGAGTCGACGATCAGCCGGGCCACCAACAACAAATACGTCCATACACCTCAAGGCATTTTTGAGCTGAAATACTTCTTCAACAACAGCATCAGTTCCTTTCGAGGAGAGGATTTCGCTTCGGAGAGTGTGAAGAACCTGATCAAAGACATCATTGCCAAGGAGAATCCAAGAAAACCGTACAGCGACGAGAAGATTGTCCATATGCTGCGGGGGATGAACATCAACATAGCGCGAAGGACCGTTGCCAAATATCGCGAGTCACTGAGGATCCTGTCCTCAAACGAGAGAAAGAGGCTCTTTTGAGCGACGCCGAAGAGCTCGATTTTCAGATTCTTCCGACCTGAGGCGCTGGAGCTCCAGTTGTCTGATTCCTTTCTCCCTTGAGACCTTGATTTATCCACTTCCCTAATGTTTTAGTAAGGATATCTCGGGATCATGCATTGACACCCGTTGGAAAAGGAAGTAGTTTAAAACCTTTTAGAGGAGGAGCGGTATGCAGGTAGTTGTGACCTTCAGGCATTTCGAGGCCAATGATGCGGTCAGGAGTTATGCCAAGGAGAAGATTCTCAAGCTTAAGAAGTACCTGGAACGGCCTGTCGAGGCCCGGGTCGTCTTGTCGATGGAGAAATTCAGGGCAATGGCCGAAGCCACTATTACGGGTGACGGTTACACGATCAATGGAGCGGAGAAGACCGACGATATGTATTCGGCCATCGACAAGCTCGTCGGAAAACTGGAAAGACAGATATTGAAGCGCCGAGGCAAGACCAAGCCCAGAAGGTCGAATTCCAATGCCCAGGGCCATCGGTACCGGATGAATATCTTGTCCCCTGAAGGTGTTACGGCCGGGGCAGAGAAACGGGTGATAAGAAGCGATGAACACTCGGCAAAACCCATGTCCCTTGACGAAGCGATTCTTCGCCTCAATGCAGGGGAGGACGACTTCTTTGTCTTTACAGATCTTGATTCGGGGTTGATGAACGTCGTGTACCGGAGAAAGGACGGGAATTACGGGCTCATTGAGTCTGAGGTTCGATAGCCGGAGTGCTGGGATTCGGAGGCAGAAGGCATGAAGATTTCTGAGATCTTGAACAAAGACTTGCTCATTCCTGATCTCCAGTCAAAGGATAAAAGAGGGGTCTTGGAAGAACTGGCAGGTGTACTTGTTGCTCAGGGGAAACTCCGCGATCTCAAGAAGGTTGTGGAGGTCCTTCTGGAGCGGGAGAAACTGGGGAGTACCGGTATAGGTGACGGTATTGCCATCCCCCATGGGAAGATCAGGGATCTCGACGGGGTGGTCGCCTCCTTCGGCAGGAGCCGCCAGGGGGTGGATTTCGAATCCATCGACCAGAAGCCGACCCATCTGTTCTTTCTTCTGGTGGCACCGGAGAACTCTGCAGGAACCCACCTGAAGGCGTTGGCGAGGATCTCGAGGCTCCTCAAAGACCCCAACTTCAGGAAGCGGCTCATGGAGGCGGAGACCAGAGAGCAACTCTATCAGATCATTTCCGAAGAAGATGCCCAGTACTGACGTGCCTTCCGCGGAGGTTCTTCTTTGATGCCCGGAGTCTCCGGAGAAGATCTGTATCAGGACCGTGAATACGACCTGAGGCTCCGGCTTGTCGGAGGGGCCAAGGGGCTGAGAAAAAAGATCAGGCTTTCTCAGGTCCAGAAACTCGGGTTGGCGGTGGCAGGGTACACCCGTTTTGTCCAGCCCTTCCGGGTCCAGGTTATCGGCAATACGGAGCTCTCCTATCTGGCGACGCTTCCTCCAGAAAGGAGAGATGAGATCATCAGAAAGATCTGCGGGTTGAGAGTCGCCTGTTTCATCGTCACGAAAAACCTGGAGATTCCTCCTCTCCTCATCCAGGAGAGCGAGAAGAAGAGGATTCCTCTTTTTCAGACAGAACTCGGCACTCTGGAGTTGATCGAAAGGATCACCAGGTTTCTAGAGGACAAGCTGGCTGCTAGGACCACCATCCACGGCGTCTTGGTAGACGTTTTCGGCGTGGGGGTGCTCATCGTGGGGAGGAGCGGCATCGGGAAAAGCGAATGTGCCCTGGACCTGGTTCTGAAAGGGCATCGTTTCGTTGCCGACGACCTGGTCCTTCTCTACAAGACGTCGCCTGGAGCGATTTTTGGGTGCGGCACCGATCCGGCCGAGTATCACATGGAGATCAGGGGGCTCGGGATTATCAGTATTGCAAAGCTCTTCGGAGTAGAGGCGATCAGGGAACGGAAGAAGGTCGAAGTGGTGGTCGAACTGATCGAATGGGAGAGTTCTCGGGATTACGACCGCTTGGGGTTTGAGGATGAATCGTACCGCCTTCTCGAGATCGATCTCCCTCTGGTCAGGATACCGGTGACTCCGGGACGGAATGTGGCTTCCATCGTCGAGGTTGCCGCAAGAAACCACATACTGAAGGCAATGGGGTATCATCCGGCCAGGGAGTTCGAGAAACAGCTCCTGGCAAAGATGGCCGGCCGGCGAAAGAGAAAAACCACCAGGAACGAAGCGCAGTGAGAGATCTCAGAGTCGTCCTCATCACGGGTCTTTCAGGCTCGGGAAAAACCACCGCCATCAAGGCACTGGAGGACATGGGGTTTTACTGTGTAGACAATCTCCCCATCGTGCTTTTCCCGAAGTTTCTGGAACTCTGCCGGCAATCGGTACGGGGAATCTCCAAAGTGGGCCTGGTGATCGATATCCGTGGCGAGGAGTTCATGGCAGGTGCCGGGGAGGTCATCGGAGAACTGAAACGCAAGAAGCTGGGGGTGGAAGTCGTTTTCCTGGAGGCGAGTGATGAAATCCTGGTGAGAAGATACAGAGAGACCCGGCGTCACCACCCCCTTGCCGTGGGTGTCTCCGTTCGGGAAGGTATTCGGATGGAACGGGAGCGGCTCATGGTTCTCAGGAACATGTCGGACAAGGTGATCGACACCTCGGGTCTAAACGTCCACCAGCTCAAGGAGACGATTACGCGGTTTTTTCTCATGGGACATCCTCTGGGGAAGATGGCCATTACTCTAATGTCGTTCGGTTACAGCTTCGGAATACCCTATGACGCTGATATCATTCTAGATGTGAGGTTCCTGGCAAATCCGTTCTTTGTAGACCACCTGAAAGACCTGACAGGTGAGGAAGGGGAGGTTCGCAGGTACGTTTTGGGGTGGCCCGAGACAAGGGAGTTTATCACAAGGGTTCGTGATCTCATCGAATATCTCGTTCCCCTTTTTGAAAAGGAAGGGAAGGCCTACCTTACCATTGCCATTGGTTGTACCGGGGGCAGGCATCGCTCGGTCGTAGTGGTGAACGAACTGGGAGCTATCCTCGGCAAGGCTCTGGCGAGGGAGGGTCCCCTGCTGGTGATACGACACCGGGATCTGGAAAAAGGCTAGACAGGCAGGGAGGTATTAGCCGGCGGGAGAGTAGGTGTCCGCGTTTCGGGATGCGGACGGCCCGGGAGGCCCGAGGAAGAACCGATATCGGAGAGACCGTATCATGGTTGGTGTCGTTGTGGTAACCCATTGCCGGTTGGCAGAAGAACTGATCTCTGCGGCTGAACTGATAGTGGGGCCTCTCAAGGGGGTTGAGGGGATCTGTATAGATCCCAGAGCGGACCCCGACGAGATCCGAGACCGGATAGGCGAAGGAATCCGGAAAGTCGACAAGGGCTCGGGCGTCCTGATCTTAACGGATATGTTCGGCGGCACACCCTCGACGATCAGTTTCTCCTTTCTCCAGGACAATCGCATTGAGGTGGTCACCGGAGTGAACCTTCCCATGCTGTTGAAGCTCTCGACCTATGAGGGGGACATGGCCCTGGGGGAACTCGCCGAATTTATCAGGTCCTACGGTCAGAGGAACATCAATATTGCCAGTGAGATTCTGAAAAAGGGCGTGAAGCAACAGTAACGATGGAAGAGCAGACCTTTGTGATCAAGAACAGGCTCGGACTGCACGCGAGAGCGGCGGGGTTGATGGTTCGGCTGGCCAACAGGTACAACGCGGAGATTTCGATAGAGAAGGACGGTATGGTGGCAGATGCCAAGAGCATAATGGGGGTGATGATGCTTGCGGCCGCTGCCGGATCCAGGGTGAAGATCAGGGCCGAAGGCCCGGATGCCCGGAAAGCAATCCGGGCCATCGGGCGGTTGATAGATAGGAAATTCGGGGAGGATTGAGCTGGAGGATTGGACCTACATGGGCAAACAGCAACTGGTAAATCAATTCATCAAAGGCATCGGAGCCTCACCGGGAATCGTGACGGGGCGTGCTTTTTTACTCGATAGAAGCAAGGTTCGGCTTCCCCAGAGACCCATTCCTGAAAGCGAGGTGGAGGGGGAGATAGAGCGTTTCAAAAGGTCTATCGAACAGTCCAAGGAACAGCTGCTCGATATCAAGAACGGTATCCTGGATGAAGAGGTCCGAAGGCATGCCTTTATCCTGGACGTCCATCTTATGATTCTCGAAGACCAGATGCTCATCCAGGAGACGATCGAAACCATCAGGGAACGTAAGATAAACGCCGAGTGGGCTCTTGATATCATCCTCGAGCGCCTCAGCAGGGTCTTCGACACCATCCAGGATCCTTACCTCAGGGAAAGAAAGAACGACCTGAAGTACGTTTCTCAACGGATTTTCAGAAACCTGGTGGGCCATACCCACGACGACATCAATCGCATCAAGGGCGATGTGGTAGTGGTTGCCCACGACCTCTCTCCGGGTGATACGATCCAGTTGAATCTGAAAAACGTGGTCGGTTTCGTGACGGATATCGGGGGAGCGGTTTCACACGCGGCTATCCTTTCCAAATCGATGGGGATCCCCTCGGTCGTTGGGGCGGCCGGCTCCACAGCCCAGATCAACGGAGGGGACCAGCTGATTGTCGACGGCGACGCGGGCATAGTAATCGTCAATCCCACGGAAGAGGTCTCAAGGCACTATCTGGAACGACAGAGGCAGATAAAGTCCATCGAAAAGGAGTTGCTGAAGTTTACCAGTCTTCCTGCGGAGACTCGGGATGGGTACCGGATAACGGTGGGGGCCAACATCGAGCTCCCAGAAGAGATAGCATCAGCCAGGAAAAGGGGTGCAGAGGGAGTAGGCCTCTACCGGACGGAACTGCTCTATTTCGGGCGGGAAGACCTTCCCTCTGAGGAAGAACACTTCGAAACCTATAGAAAGTTGGCAGAGGCCGTGTTTCCCCACGAAGTGACCATTCGGACCCTCGATGTCGGGGGGGATAAGTTTCTCGACCACGGCGAGGCGATCAAGGAGATGAACCCGGCCATGGGACTGCGGGCGATCCGGTTCTGCATCAAGGAGTTGGATCTGTTCAAGACCCAGTTGAGGGGGATCCTCCGGGCGAGCGTCCACGGTCATCTGAGGATTCTGCTTCCCATGATTTCCGGTATCCAGGAGGTACGAGAAGCAAAGGCTATTCTGCACGAGGTGATGGACGATTTGCGCAGGCAAGGGGTGCCCTTTGACGAGAATATCCCTGTAGGGGCCATGATCGAGATCCCTTCGGCCTGTATGATCGCCGATCTGCTGGCTAGAGAGGTGGAGTTCTTCAGCATCGGGACGAATGACCTCATCCAGTATACCCTGGCCGTGGATCGGGTCAATGAGCACGTTTCTTATCTGTACGAGCCTCTCCATCCTGCAGTACTTCGATGTGTCAGGGAGGTAGTCGAAGCCGGGCATAAGGCAGGTTTGAGAGTCGCTATCTGCGGAGAAATGGCAGGCGAGCCCGTCTATCTCTGGGTCCTGCTCGGCCTGGGACTGGACGAGATCAGCATGAACCCCCTCTCCATACCACGGGTGAAGAAGATCCTGAGAATGTCCACGGTGGAGGAGGCCCGTGCACTGGTGAGGGAAATATCTCAGATGACCTCCGGCAGCGAGATCGAACAGCACGTGGTAAGTGTCATGACAAAGCGTTTCCCAAAGGATTTTAGAGAGATAGAGGAAGCACCGCGGCCTGCCGGTCCCTTGCAGTGACCGGCCACGCCCGGAGAGGTTATCCGAAACGGAGTGGAGGAGGAATCTAGATGGGAATGACGGACTATCTATTTACATCTGAATCGGTGACAGAGGGTCACCCGGACAAGGTGGCAGACCAGATTTCCGATGCTGTCCTGGATGGGATCATTGCCCAGGATCCCCACGCCAGGGTGGCCTGTGAAACCATGGTGACCACTGGAATGGCGATTATTGCCGGAGAGATCACTACGAAGTGCTACGTGGACATGCCGGCGATCGTTCGGGAGACGATCAAGGGTATCGGCTATACGGATTCGGCCATGGGATTTGACTGGGAGACGTGTGCCGTCATCACCTCGATCGATCAACAGTCTCCGGATATCGCCCAGGGGGTCAACGAAACGGACGACCATGAACAGGGAGCGGGTGATCAGGGGCTCATGTTCGGTTTTGCCTGCAACGAGACCCCCGAGCTGATGCCCATGCCGATCATGCTGGCTCACAGACTGACCAAGAGGCTTGCTACGGCCAGAAAGCGGGGTGAACTCGATTTCCTCAGACCCGACGGAAAGTCTCAGGTTACGGTCCAGTACATCGATGGAGCCCCAACCAGGGTCGATACTGTGGTTGTGGCCGCCCAGCATTCGGCCACGGTCAAGTATGAGACCCTGAGAGAAGGCATCATCGAAGAGGTGGTGAAGAAGGCGATCCCGGAAAACCTCCTCGACGCGAAGACCAAATACTACATCAATTCGACGGGCAGATTCGTTGTAGGCGGACCCATGGGGGATTGCGGCCTGACGGGCCGGAAGATCATCGACGATACATACGGAGGCCAGGGGAGCCACGGCGGCGGATGCTTTTCCGGCAAGGATCCCTCAAAGGTCGACAGGAGCGCCTCTTACATGGCAAGGCACATTGCGAAAAATCTCGTGGCCGCGGGTCTGTGCGACCGTGCCGAAGTCCAGGTTGCATACGCCATAGGGGTTGCCAGGCCGGTTTCGATTATGGTCAATACCAATGGGACTTGGAAGATCCCCCCAGACAGGATTGCAGCGATTGTCAATGAGATCTTCGATCTGAGACCAAAACAGATCATCGAATATCTCGATCTTCTCAGGCCGATATACAAGAAAACCGCCTGTTACGGCCACTTTGGATGGGAGGATCCTGACTATACCTGGGAGAGAACGAACCGGGTCAAGGAGCTTCGGGAGGCCGCGGGACTGGACTGACGAGACAGGGATCGGCTCGCCGCCGGGGGAGTGGATATATGGGGCCGGTAATTGCGGGTTGATTCTGTGAGGTGGAGGGTATGGTGGATTACAAGGTGAAGGATATCGGTCTTGCCGCGCAAGGGAGGTTGAAGATCGAGTGGGCCGAGTCGCGGATGCCCCTGCTCATGACATTGAGGCAGAGACACGAGGCCGCAGGACCCCTAAAGGGCATGAGAATCTCAGGTTGTCTCCACGTGACAAAGGAGACGGCCGTCTTGGTTGAGACGCTGGTAGCCGCCGGAGCAGAGGTGAGCTGGTGTGGATGCAATCCCCTCTCCACACAGGACGACGTGGCGGCAGCTCTCGCAGAGAAGGGGATCCCCATCTTCGCATGGCACGGAATGAGCAAAGAGGAGTTCTACTGGTGCATCGACAGGACGCTTGAGATCGGCCCCACCCTGACCCTCGATGACGGAGCCGACCTGATCATGACCGTGCATCAGCACAAGCCTGAACTGGCGGAAAAGATACTGGGGGGGACAGAGGAAACCACCACAGGTGTGCACCGGCTCAGGGCCATGGCCGAAGACAGGGCTTTGAAGTACCCTATTTTGGCCGTCAACGACACAGAGACAAAGTGGGATTTCGACAATGTCTACGGGACCGGTCAGTCTTCCTTGGACGGCATCTTGAGGACCACCTCCGTACTTCTGGCCGGAAAGAATTTCGTCACTGCCGGGTACGGGCATTGCGGCCGGGGATGCGCGATGCGGGCCAAAGGCATGGGGGCTCTCTCCATAGTGACCGAAGTCAGCCCTACGGCCGCGATCAAGGCTCTTCTCGATGGCCACCGGGTCATGGCGATGGAGGAGGCCGCTTCGATCGGCGATATCTTTGTCACAGCCACCGGGATGCGAGACGTGATCGTCGGGCACCATTTTGAAAGGATGAAGGACGGAGCCATCGTCTGCAACACGGGTCACTATGATTGCGAGATCAGGATCCCGGATCTGGAAGCCCTGGCCGTGTCGCGGCGCGAGATAAGGAAAAACTGTGAGGAATATACTCTCAAGAACGGCAAGAGGATCTACCTTCTTGCCAAAGGGCGGTTGATAAATCTTGCCGGCGCTGAGGGCCACCCTTCGGAGGTGATGGATATGTCTTTTGCCAACCAGTTCCTAGGCCTCATGAGGCTGGCCCGGGAGGGAAGCAGCCTGGAGCCCAAGGTCTATGATGTGGACCCTGCCCAAGATGAAGAAGTGGCCCGGCTGAAACTGGAGACCATGGGAGTCCGAATCGATACTCTCACCTCGGACCAGAGGGCCTATCTGACCGACTATGAGGCCGGCACATGAAGGTTTCGGGGGCGAGTCGCACAAGGGGGGGGCAAAGGTTGCTGAATTGCAGGCTCAGCCCTGAGCGGTCCGGTTCAGCGCGGCCGTGACGGCTTGAAGGACGGTGGCATGGAGGAGCCCGTTGGTGGCGACGATACCCTTGTTTTTTTCGAGCCTCTTTCCCGTTGAAAAATCCAGAGGTCTTCCAAAGATATCCGTGACCCTTCCTCCCGCTTCCTCCACAATGATCGATCCAGCCGCATGATCCCAGATCTTTTCCCGGTAATCAGGTGTTTCGGGAGAGGGGAGCCTCAAGTAGATCGAGGCGTCTCCTCTGGCCAGGAGGGCGTACTTGGCCTGGCTGTCTACCCGCAGGGCGGGAGTGGCTATTCGCAGCTCTTGAGCGATGCGACTCTGAGAGGCGTGATCGGAATGTGCGGATTCAAGGCTTTCGGTTATCCTTGCCTGGACCGGGGTGGCTGCAGGTGAAACCCTCACCCGCGTCCGGTTTCTACCGGCCAGGTCGCTCTCGACCGTCCCACGGCCTTTGAGGGCGACGAGGAGGGTTCCCCTTTCTTCTCCGGTTGGATTCCCTGCAAGGGGGAGATTGGGACATCCAAGGACACCGAGCTGGACGTGTCCGCTCTCGATCAGAGCGAGAGCGATTGCATACTGGTCTCCCCGGAGAAACCCCTTGGTGCCGTCGATTGGATCAAGAGTCCAGAACCTCTCTCCTGGCTGCTGGCCACCCCAATCGATCCAGGAGCAGATCTGTCCCGGAGGAGCCTTGGGGAAAAAATCGTGAACATGCCGGACAACCTGCCCGAGGGTCACACTGTGTTCGGGTTTGAAGAGCTCCTGGGAATCCTCCTCGGCCACAACCGGATCATGGGGAAACTCCTCCTTGAGGGTCTTACAGATGAGCGCCTGGGATCCGAAGTCGGCGACAGTCACCGGACTTCTGTCGCCCTTGGTCATTGTGGATCCCTCAATCAGAGCTGTCCTGACCTTGATGCATAGGCTCGACGCAGCCATGACCGCCCTGATGGCTATGTCCATCTCTTTCTTGAAACCTGGATTCATCGAATGGATCTCCAAAGCATGACCGGCAGACGAATCCGACGGGATGGACGTCGAAATCGTTCAAATCCTTCGGGCCGCTCAAATCATGAAGTGAGAATTGAAGTTCGCACGGCTTACTCGTCTCAAGGATTCAGCTCGGCCAGCTTCTTTCCCAAATCGTAGGCTGCCCGCATTTTTTCAGGATAGCCTAGGATTTCGCCTTTCTCGTCTACCCCCCTGACCAGGAGCGTGTCGACCAGTTCGACATCGATGGCGTCAAAAAAATAGCGCACCGTAAGCAAGACCCCCTCAAAGAGTCGCTTGCCACGGGTGGCTCCCACGGAGATAAATGCTCCTTTTCGGCGGGGCCGTCCGGGAGAGATGGGCAGGTGAAGAAGGTGGCGCTTGACCCAGAGGGACTGACAGCGGTCGATAAGGATCTTGGTATGTGCGCTGACCGAGTAAAAAAAGACGGGAGAGGCCAGAATAAGGGCGTCTGCCCGGGTGATTCTCCCTGCCACCTCCTGAAAATCGTCCTTGATAACACACTCGCCATCCCTCTTGCACCCATAGATCTCCAAACATGGTGACATGGTCTTCTCTGACAGCAGGAGGTTTTCCACAGCCGCACCGGCCCTTTGGGCCCCCCTCAGGGCCTCTTCCAGAAGGAGCGAACTGTTTCCCCCCCTTCGGGGGCTTCCACATACTCCGAGAACCTCCATTGGCCGTCTCCCTGAAGCCCTGTCTTCATAATATCCCCTGTCCGGCCCAGGGATCAAGGTGTGGAG
>JAFDHF010000081.1 GCA_019308905.1 Deltaproteobacteria bacterium | reverse complement strand
TTTTGACCATTCTTCCATTCTCCTCAAGATGCCGGCTAATCGGCTATGGGGATGTACCCCATCCTTTCGACGATCCTCTGCCCCTCTTTGCCCACGATGAATCCGATCAGGCGGACCGCCTCATTCCCAGGCGGTCCGAGGGTGACAAGTGTAGGTGTTCTGCTCAGCAGGTAGCTCCCCTTCCTGATGTTTTCCCTGGTGGGAAGAACCCCATTGATACTGACGAGGTGACACTCCTTAGGAATGGCTCCGACAGAGACGTAGGCTATGGCGCCTCGAATCTTGGACAGTAGAAAGAGCATCTCTTCCTGTCTCTTGACCAGGGGGAAAAAGGGGGGATGAAAGGTGGAGAATATGGGCGAAAAGATGACCCCCTTCCCTCTTTTCTCGACGTGCAAGTCTGCAGGGGCAAACGCCGCTCCCCCCATGATCCTCTCCTGGAAGAGCTGTCTCGTTCCGGAGAATCCGTCCCGGATCAATACGACGACCCGGGTCCCGTCCTTCCACGAGGCCTTCTCTCCTGTGAAGATCTCCCTCAATTCCCCTTTTGTGAGGTTTCTTACCGGGTTGGCCGGGTGGACCACGACGGCCACCGCGTCACGGCAGTATGGGACCCCCACGAGACCGCTGCTTTTCTCCTTCCGGGAAAGCTGTCTGGAAATAAAGGCGATTTCTGCCTTCCCTTGCATCAGTTGGTGAAGTCCCTCCAGCGAACCCGGGCCCCTGAGATCCACGGAGATCCCCGTCTTGGCACCAAAGGCGATGACGAGGTTTGCCATGAGTTCCAGGTTCGAATCCGATCCAACCACTCGCAGGCCGGCCCATCCCCAGGACCCATGCACGAGCAGGGACAACAAAAAGACCAGAAAAAAAGACGACTTCCTTGACATGTGGTTCCTTTACACCCTTCTCACCTTGCTTCTCGCCCACGCCGAAACGACCTCAGAAACAACCACGAGCGCTATGATGGACATGAGAATTGCCGCAACCCGCGTGGTCTGCACTTGCTGGACCGTCCTTCTCAGATACCAGCCCATACCGCCTGCACCAAAGAATCCAACAACCGTGGCTGCACGAAAGGCCGCATCCCAAGTATAAATGGAGATGCCGGTCCAGGCCACTCTGACCTGGGGCAAGACGGCATAGATGAACTCCTGGATCCGGTTCGCACCGGTCGCCCTGATCGCCTCGACCTGGCCCCTGTTGATGGCCTCGATCTCCTCGGAAAAGAGTTTCCCCGCAAACCCCAGTGAAAACAACGTGAGTGCCATCACGCCGGGAAGCATACCAAAGCCGAGAATCGTCACGAACAGGATGGCCCAGATCATTTCATGGACGGACCGGGAAAGCATGATAGCGAATCTGCCGAGGGGGTAGAGAAACCGCCTGCTTGGGGTCATATTGAATGAGGCAAACCAGGAGATGGGAATTGAAAGGACAATCCCAAAAAGCGCCCCCAGGTAGGCCATCTTGACCGTCTCCAAGACGTATTCGAGATAGTCTTTTTCCAAGACATATGAGATTTCAGGCGGATAGTATCGATGGCTGAAGAGGTCCAAAAGCCTCCCAAACATGGTTGTAAAGCGGCCCAGATGGACATTGAGATAGTCCACTGAGTACCCTATAAAGACCACGATCAGGAGATAGATGCCGAACCGGATGAGAGATTGGGGGTACTTGAAGCGGCTCCAGGTTCTCTGAGGGCCACCTCCGCTCATTATCTGGGTGCTTTCCAAGGTGAACACCTCTCGGCTTTTTCCCGGTGCGAGTCGACAGGGTCAGATGATGGCTTTCCGGGCATAGTAGGAGCATACCTCCCCGAATCCGATGAGACAGAGAATGGCGATGATCACGGTCGTGACCCCTTGATAGTTGTACATGACCAACTGCCTGTGAAAGGTGAGGCCCAGGCCTCCCGCCCCAACAAGCCCCATGATCGTCGCCCTTCTTATGTTTATGTCCCATTGAAAGATGGCGTTACCAATGAAGACCGGGAGAATCTGGGGAACAATCCCGTAAAGGACCACCTGAAACCAATTGCCACCTACCGCCTTTATTGCCTCCACCGGCCCTGGATCGATGTCCTCGATCGCCTCGGCGGTGAGTTTCGATATAAACCCGATGGAACGCATGCCCACGGCTATGATTCCCGGAAAGGCCCCGAGTCCGACGGCCGAAACGAATATCAATCCCCAAACGATCTCATGAACAGATCGGGACAGGGTCATGATCGCCCGTCCGATAGGGTATGTGACGGGGAGAAAGGGCGATATATTGTGGGCTGCAAACCATGAGACAGGAATGGCGAGAACGATGGCCAGCATGGTCCCGAGAGCGGCAATCATGAAGGTCTCAATCGTCGGCTTCACAAGCTGACCGAACAGCGAGAAGTCCGGCGGGACGAACCGCTTCACACCTTGGCTGATCGATTTCAAACCGCCGATTCGATCCCAGTCCGTATCCTCTATGATGGTACTCTGAATACTCCAGAGGACAAGAAACACCAGGCCGACATAAACCATGTACCGGATCGCCTTCCGCCGCGTCCTGATTGCAATGATGCTCTCTGTCTTTTGCTGGATTGTCGCCTCAACCATGACCCAGACCCCGCACGGCTGCCATCGGTCTCAGAGGACCTCCATGGCGTAAATCCTTTCGAGAGTGCCCTTATCGACCTGGTCGGTAGGCCCCTCGAATTTTTTCTCCCCGTCCTGCAGTCCAATGACCCTGTTGGAAAACTCCAGTGCCAGCTGGACGTCATGGATGTTGCAAAGGACCGGTATCCCAGCTTCCCTGGACACCTCCTTGATCATTCCCATCACCTCGTGGGAGATCTTCGGATCGAGGCTCGAGGTGGGTTCGTCCACCAGGAGGAGCCTCGGGTCCTGGATCAGGGCTCGCGCGATTCCAACCCGCTGCCGCTGGCCGCCGCTGAGTTCGTCTGCCCTCTTGTCGACAAAATCTCCCAGCCCGACCCGGTCCAACAACTGCAGGGCCCTCTGAATATCGGCTTTGGGATACATCCTGAGTATGCTCCTGACCGTACCAACATACCCAAGCCTGCCGGACAGAACGTTATCAATGACAGACATTCTCTCCACCAGGTTGAACTCTTGAAAAATCATCCCCATGTTGCGGCGGGCTCTTCTCAACTCCGCCTGGCTCATCTTCGTGATATTGGCCCCATTGAGGATCACCTCTCCAGCGGTCGGCTCCACCAGCCGGTTGATGCAGCGGATGAGGGTCGATTTGCCCGCACCACTGGGTCCGATGATGGCGAAAAAATCGTTGTGCTCGACGCTGAAGCTGACGTTCTTGAGGACTTGCGGCCCGGAACGCCCGTACCGGGCACAAAGGTTTCTGACTTCCAGAGTTGCCACGTTTTTCTCTCTCGTAAGCCTGGTTGCTGCATCCACAGGCCGTTCATCCGTGCAGCACGAGGAGATTGGCAAAGGAAGGCCTTGTGGCCCACCTTCGCCTGATCCCTTCGGCTGTCTATTTCTTTTTCATCTCCTCTTTCGCCTTTTTGAGTTCTCGGATGATGTCGTAGTCCGCATCGGTCATTGGGACCATTTTACCGGACTTTACATTATCCAGCCACTTCTTGGCCTTCGGGACCGTGTGGATCGTAAGGAAGGTATCCTCGATCTTTTTCCTCAGATCAGGGCAGAGAGACATCCTGTAGACAAAAGGATCCTGAGGAACCGTGGGAGACCACCAGAGGTAGTTGAAATCCTCCTGTTTTACCATACCCCGATCAATCACGTTGTCGAACCGATGGGTGGCCACAAAGGCACAGTCGACCTTGCCTTCATAGACGGCCATGGTGGAGAGATCGTGCTCCCCCGTATAGACGATCTTTTTGAAGTACTTCTCCAGAGGCATGCCGATCTTCTTGGTGAAAACCACTCTAGGGATAAGGTTACCCGATGTGCTGCCCGGATCGGTAAGAGCGAGGACCGAGCCCTTCAGGGACTCGATTGTGGTGAATCCTGTCCCCTTCTTCGTGATGAGAACCGATTTGTATCCCGGACCTTCCTCCTGGATATGTCCCGGCCTCTTGGCATACGTGGAGAAGACTACAATATCAGGATCCTTTGAATGGGCGATAACATAGGAGTACGGCCCGAGGACAGCCACATCGACCCATTTGCCCAGCAAAGCCTCAACCACACTGGCATAGGAGGTGGGCATGTAGAACTCGACCTTCTTTCCCGTCGTTTTCTCCAAGTACTTGATCACCGGCTGATAGAGGGTCAACTCCTGGATCGTCTCCTCGGTGGGAATGATTGAAAAGGTGAGAACGTCGGGATTTTCGCACTGTGCGGCGGAAACCCGGCCGGCAAGCGAGAAGACAAGGAGAACACTCAGACAGACTAACAAGGCAGTGAACGTAACTCTTCGATTTTTCATTTCATCCTCCTTCTTTCTGCAATATTCTGAATCTCCTGTACGATATGGATGGACTCACCCCCTTTCTCTTGCCTGTGTTCTTCCTTTTTTTCATCTTATAGCAAGGGCTGAAGGATGAGTCAAATTAATTGTTTTTATATCTTCCATTAATTTTTCGTAATGCACCCTCTTGCTTTGAGTGCCACAGGGCAGGCGGTCCCTGTTCTTTGAGAAAGGGAGTGGAACAGCATATGGTACGAAATCCACACGGATTCCGGAGACACTTCCCATCCGGTCAGCGCGTCAGGCCGATGAGGACCACGCCCATTGCTATGAAGGCCGCCCCCACCGTCTTCTGAAGGCCCTGCTTCTCATTTAGCTGAAGGACCCCGAGAAGCACAGAGAAGAGGATGCTGGCCTCGCGGGCTGCGACCACGTAGCTCACCTTGGCGATCTGAAAGGCAAAGAGAATCATCAAGTAGGAAGCCATGATAAGTATGCTTACCAGAAGGATCGTCACCTTGTTGGTCTGCCATTCTATTGCCACCTGCCTGCGATGCCCCAGAAGAACGAAGGGAGAAAGCATCAGCCAGCTGATCAAAAACATGAGATAGATATAGACCGGTGGATGAACCAGATTCACGCCCACCTTATCGACAATGGAATAAGCCGAAATCGTGCCGCCCGTCGACAGGGCCCACAGAGAGACCTCTCCGCGAATCGCTCTTAGAGGCTCGGCAAAGGAGGCCTTTGAGAAAGAACGGAGATGAATTATATAGATTCCGGCGACAACCGTAAGGATGCCGAGACCACCCAGGGCACTGAGCTCTTCGCCGATCAGGAGGGGGGCGGAGAGGGATACAAAAAGCGGTGCCGATCCCCTGGCGAGGGGATAGACCAGCGAGAGGTCTCCCCTTTCGTAGGCCCCCCCGAGAAAGAAGAAATAGAGGAAGTGGAGACCCCCTGTTGCGGCAACAAAGACCCAGCCTGTCCTGGGAATGGATATCCTCGACCAGTAATAGAGCAGCATAGGCACGTACAGAACCAGGGAGGAGAGGAGAAACCACCAGATAAAGACGATCTTCTTGCCGCTCCTCTTGGCCAGGTAGTTCCAGCAGGAATGAAAAAAGGCCGAGACGAGCACAATCCCGAGAGCATAGCCGGTCATGTTGTCAACTCTCCCAGATCGATTTCATGGGGCAGACAGGCCCGCACCTCTTTTTCTCATCCAGGGGATGACCGCCAAGGAGATCCTCAGAGCCACCGGGCCTCCCCCTCTCCCGCAGCCTCAATGTTATCACCGATAGCCCATGTTGGGCAGGGCAATTCTCTCTCTGTCTGTGATAGCCGGGCGGGGCTTTCTGATTCCTGGAGATGACCGTGCTCTCCACCCCCCTCTGGCAGCCAACCTGAGCCAGTGGGGGGTGGATCTTCCAGAGAATCGAGTAGCCCCGGTTCTCGGGCCCTCCGGGCTCCTTTGACCCAGGTCAAGGAAATCCACATCCCTCTGGTGTTATACTTGGATTGTTCGGTTCAGGCCATGGAATACATCCATGCGGGAGGAACCGCTTTGAAGCTGGGCAAGAAGGAAGAAAGGGATATCCGGACCCTCATCCGCTTTGTCCACATCTTCTGCAAGGAGAACCATAAGGAACGGGACAGAAGGCCCTTTTCCCTCCCTTTTGAAGAGGCGGCTCCCCTCGTGGACAGGGGGATCTCTCTTTGTGAGTCCTGCTCAGAGCTTCTCACTTACGGTATAGGGAAACGCCTCCGGTGCCCCCACGACCCGAAGCCCATGTGCAAGAAGTGCGAAACCCAGTGCTACAGCCGCAAGTACAGGGAAGCGGTCCGGGAGGTCATGAGATTCTCCGGTCCCTACCTGATCAAGAGGGGGAGGCTCGATCTCCTGTATCACTATCTGGTCTAGAAATCTCGAATCGTTCAGGCCGTTCGATTCGTTCAACACACAAAACCCCTTCAAGATCATAGTGTGATCTGAAGGCGGGGTTTTCCGGCGCCCGCCTCGACCTCGAGGGATACCCCACCGCTTCCTGGATGTCGCTCCGGAACAAGAGCTTTCCCAAAACAGGGGTGCTCCTCCGGGGACAGAGGGACTGCTACAACAAAATTCCCGAGGAGATCTTCTCCAGCCCCTCTCGGTCGAGGATGACTATCTTCTGGCCCTCCACCCGGATGATCCCCCCTGCGCGGAGCTTTCTGAACACCCGGGAGAGGGTCTCACTCACCGTTCCGAGTCTGGAGGCGAGCTGGGTCTTGCTGACTTCCAGTTCGAAGACGATCCCATCTTCCTCCTTGCGGCCCGATCGGATGGAGACGTCGAGGAGGTATTTGGAAACCCTGGCAGAGACGTCCTTCAAGGAGAGTTCCTCGACAAGGTCGACAAACCTCCTCAGCCACAAGGAAAGCCCCCCGATCATGTTCAGACAGAGTTGAGGATTCTCTCGGACAAGACCGAGAAAGTCTTCTTTAGGGAAATACAGCACCTGGGTCTTGGTGAGGGATTCTGCAAAGGCAGGGTATGTGGAGCCTGCAAAGAGGGCAGCCTCTGCAAAGGCCTCCGGGGGAAGAATAATATGGAGGATCTGCTCCCTCCCGTCGGCCGAGAGCTTGTAGACCTTGATCTGACCGGAAAGGTTGACGAAAAAACCCGTCGCCTTCTGGCCTTCGGCGAATATGAGCTGCCCCTTCTGGAACTCCTTCCTTATGCCTGCGGATTCGACCTGGCCGAGTTCCCGATCGTTCAGGCCGGAAAAGAGCGGTGACTTCTTCAGAATTTCTCTTGATTTCATCATTGCCCCCCCTATTCCAGGTGGGGAGACCCACAGACTCGTATCTCCCAGTACGGTCGCCACTCAAGAAAAACCGGTCGCCCTCTCCGAACGAACTCTCCCCCCCTTCCGGGCCTCCTCCGACTCGGCCTTCTGAACCCGGTCCGGCGGCCTCGGACATAGGGATTCGCACCTTCGGGGACGCTCCCTTCGGCAAGACGGGTGCGTCCAACAACTCTGTAGCCCTCGCTCCACGGCTATTTCTTGGTGACGGCCACTGTATTAGGATAACACAGGTGGTAC
This sequence comes from Deltaproteobacteria bacterium, assembly GCA_019308905.1. Taxonomy (NCBI): domain Bacteria; kingdom Pseudomonadati; phylum Myxococcota; class Myxococcia; species Deltaproteobacteria bacterium. The sequence goes on along the minus strand of JAFDHF010000081.1, from coordinate 7,898 downwards.
GAAAAGGGGGTGAGGGCCCCTCTGTTGGCAGCTGTTTTGCACGGAGAAGTTCAGCAGGAGACCGAACCAACGAATCTTCAAAAAAACAAGGACATGCAAACCGATGAATCCACATGGCAATACGGCTATCCTCGTTGTCGATGACGAAGCCGTCGTCCGGGACATGATCCATCAGTTTCTGAAGGCCCGTGGATACAGGGTCTTCCTGGCCGAGAGCGGGAAAGAAGCAGTGGCCGTCATGGTCGACAAACCCATAGAAATCGTTATCACGGACCTGGTCATGCCCGGAATGAACGGTCTGGAACTTCTAGCTACGATAAAAGAGACCAGTCCTGGGGTGGAAGTCATCCTGATGACAGCATATTCGGACCTTGACTCGGCCATCCAGGCATTACGCCTCAGGGCTTATGACTATCTCCTCAAACCCCTCGATCTCGAACGTCTGGGCCATCTCATCGAACGGGCCCTGGAAAAACAGTCTCTCCAGCGGGAGAACTCTATCCTGAGGCGGAGACTCGACAGTCAACGCGGGTTCAGCGGCTTTGTGGGGACCAGCCCCCAGGTGAAAGGGATCCTTGGGATCATTGAACGGGTGGCTGAGAACGATTCGACCGTTCTCATCCAGGGGGAGAGCGGAACCGGAAAGGAGCTTGTTGCCAGGTTAATTCACTCCAGTGGCCCCAAGAGAAGCAAACCCTTTGTCCCCATCAACTGTTCGGCCGTTGTCCCGGACCTCCTGGAAAGCGAGCTTTTCGGGCATGTGAAAGGAGCGTTCAGTGGAGCCATAAGGGACAACCTGGGACTGTTCAGGGCCGCCGAAGGAGGTACGATCTTCCTGGACGAGATAGCCGAGGTACCTCCGGCGGTCCAGGCGAAACTCCTCCGGACCCTCCAGGAGCGATCCGTGCGGCCCGTGGGAGGATCCAGGGAGGTCTCCATCGACGTCAGGGTCATTGCCGCTACAAACAGGAGACTCGATGAGGCAATCAAAAAGGGTGATCTGCGAAAGGATCTCTTCTATCGGCTGAACGTCATATCGATAATGATTCCTCCCCTCCGCAAGCGACGGGAGGACATCCCCCTTCTGATTCATCACTTCCTGAAGAAATTCGCCTGCGAATTCTCCAGCCACGAGAAAAAGATCTCATCCGAGGCCATGGATGCTCTTCTCTCTTACGATTACCCTGGGAACGTGCGAGAGCTCGAGAACGCCATTGAACGCGCTTACGCCATAGACAAAGGGCGATGGATAAGGCTTCGCGATCTGCCTCATGAAATCCAGGCCGCCAGGAAGACGCGAACTCTTCGAGATCCCTTTTCCACCCTTGAAGAAACCGAAAAGCGGATGATCCGGGAGGCCCTCAACCGGGCCGGGGGAAACAGGCGTGAGGCGACGCGCATGTTGGGGATCGGCCGCTCCACCCTTTACCGGAAGCTCAACAGATACGGTCTCGCCTGACCTGTCCCAGATCGGGACCGGTCCCAAAAGGGGGCACAGCTCGTAATCATTTAATATTATTGATGGTTTTGAACTGAAGTGTCTCATTACGGCACACTCCGCACCAGGCTCACCCCATCACACGATCCTCTTCAGGCAAGCTAAAGGGCAAGTATCCTATTGAGATGTAAAGAAAATCTTGCACACAGTACCCGTGCAGGCTGCGCTGGCACGGGTTTTGGTCTTTCTGGCCTGGTGATTCAAGTAGCCGAGTCGTTTGAGGAGTGAGGGGAGTGAACCCATAACTCCTTTTGGTGGATTCGGAACCAGCAGAACTCCAGAGGATGGAGCAGACGCTCATTTCAAACAAGTGGCACACGGTGGCAGTGGATTCCGGCCGGGCCGCTTTGGAACTGACGGTCGGCCCCTTTGTGAAAGCCGCCGTAATCAGCACAGACCTGGCCGACATGAAGGGATATGAGCTGATTCCCAGACTTAGGCAGGCGTTTCCCGGAATCGAGTTCGTCATGACTACCTCGGACTATTCTGAGCAAACAGAAAGAGACGCTAGAAAGGCGGGAATTCTCAGCTACCTTGCCAAGCCTCTGGACTATCGGCTCCTCCGGCGTGTGGTTGACAAGGCCATGGGGAGATCGACCTAAATACAGACACCCGTTTGGGCAGACCCGGGGAATCAACAAGAGGTCAGGGATTATGAAAACAAAGACGAAGACAAGGATTCTGATTGTGGATGATGAAGAACCTGTTCGGCAGCTGATCGGGCAGATACTGGAGGGCAGTGATCATGCCTGCACACTGGCCGCAAACAGCGCTGAGGCCCGCGAGCGCCTCATAGAGCAGGATTTTGAGCTGATCCTTTGCGATATTGTGATGCCAGGGGAATCAGGGCTCGAATTGGTTCGCCACGTGCTGAACGAATATCCGGAAACAGCCGCCATTATCGTATCCATGATGGACGACTTGAATCTCGTCGATTCTGCCTTGAGAATCGGGGTCTATGGATACGTGGTCAAACCTTTCAAGACCGCCCAGATCCTGATCAGCGTGGCCAATGCCCTGCGGAGGCGCGAGCTGGAAATCGAAAGCCGCTCTTTCAAGGAAGGCTTAAGGCGGCTGGTCAGAAAGCGCACGGCTGCACTGCGGGAAAGCGAGGAGAAGTTCAAAACCATAAGCGCTTCGGCATACGATGCGATCGTTATGATGGACACTGAGGGAAACGTTTCCTACTGGAACGGGGCGGCTGAGAGGATATTCGGTTATCCCAGGAAAGAGGCTCTGGGCAAAGAGCTGCACCGGTTGATAGTACCCGAAAAGTACCGCGCTCCCTACGAAGAGAATTTCGGTGAGTTTCAGAAAACCGGACGAGGGTCCGCTGTGGGGAAAACACTTGAACTTTCGGCTCTCAGAAAGGACGGAACAGTATTCCCCGTCGAGCTTTCTCTTTCGTCGGTAAAGATAAAAGGGAGGTGGAACGCCATAGGCATAGTGAGGGACATCACCGAGCGCAAGCAGGCAGAGGAGGCCCTCAAAGGGAGCGAGAAGAAGTTTAGAACCCTGTTTGAAGCAAGCCCTGACGGGATACTCATAGCGGACATAGAAACGAAGAAGTTCAAATACGCAAATCCGGCCATATGTAGAATGCTAGGGTACAGCAAAGAAGAACTGGAAAGAATGGGGGTAATGGATATTTACCCAAAAGACATCTTGGACCGTGTTATCTCCGAGTTTGAGGCTCAGGTAAAAGCAGAAAAGACACTGGTGCAGAATATTCCATGTCTGAGAAAAGACGGCAAGACAATATATGCCGACGTTTGCACGGTCAGTGTCTTATTGGAGGAGAGAAAATGTAACGTGGGTTTTTTCAGGGACGTGACAGACCGCAAACTCCTGGAGAGCCAGCTTGCCCAGGCGCAGAAGCTGCAGTCCATCGGGCAGTTGGCCGCAGGCATAGCCCACGAAATCAATACTCCCACCCAATATGTGGGCGATAACACCCGTTTTCTTCGGGATGCTTTCGGCGATTTGAAGGTACTCCTGGAAAAATACGACAGGTTACTCGAAGCGGCAAAGAGCAGTGGACTGGCGGAGGATCTCCTCCGAGAGGTAGAGGCCACTGTGGAGAATGTTGATTTGATGTATCTCAAAGATGAGATCCCCAAAGCCATCGAGCAGACCCTGGAAGGGGTGGAGCGGGTTTCGAAAATCGTCCGGGCCATGAAGGAGTTTTCCCACCCAGGGCCAGAAGAAAAGACCCCCATCGATATAGGCAAAGCCATAGAGAGCACGATCACTGTTGCCCGAAACGAGTGGAAATATGTGGCAGAGATGGTGATGGACTTTGATCCGGCCCTTCCCCTCGTACCCTGTCTCCCGGGAGAGTTCAACCAGGTGATCCTCAACATGATCATAAATGCGGCCCATTCGATTGGCGACGTTGTCGGAGACGGTTCCGAGGAGAAGGGGAGGATCACGGTCAGCACTCGCCGGGATGGAGACTGGGCCGAGATCCGCATCAGTGACACGGGGACAGGTATTCCGGAAGAGTTCAGATCCCGGGTGTTTGACCCTTTTTTTACTACCAAGGAAGTGGGCAGGGGAACGGGTCAGGGGTTGGCCATCGCCCACTCGGTCATAGCGGAAAAACTCGGCGGATCGATCACCTTTGAGACGGAACCCGGTAAAGGTACGACCTTCTTGGTTCGGCTTCCCATCGGGAAAGAAACCACATCAACGGAAAAGGCTGGAAGGCATAGAGGGGATCACTCTCCTTACCCGTGGCAAACCGAGAACCCGTCAGGGGCTCCGCGGAGCATATGAGATGAAAAGACGAATCCTCTTTGTAGACGACGAGCCCAGAGTCCTCCAGGGGCTCCAGAGGATGCTGCGAAGTATGCGCCATGAATGGCAGATGGCGTTTGCAGGGGGCGGAAAGGAGGCCTTGGAAGTTCTCAGCAGAGAACCATTCGATGTTGTGGTGTCGGACATGCGGATGCCGGCTATGGACGGAGCAGAGCTTTTGGCTGAAGTGAGGAGACGCCACCCAGAAATCGTGCGTATTGTTCTGTCAGGGCATTCTGAAAAGGAGCTGATCCTCAAGTCTGTGCTGCCCGCTCACCAGTATCTTTCCAAACCCTGTGATCCAGAGGTACTGAAGTCCGCCGTAGGCCGAGCCAGCGCGCTCCGGGATCTGTTGAGGGGCGACCGTCTCAAGCAAGTGGTTTCTCAAATGGATTCACTGCCGAGTCTGCCTTCTCTATACGCAGAGATAGTGGAAGCTTTGCACTCCCCGGACACATCGATCCAGGAGGTGGGGGAAATCATATCCAAAGACGTAGGTATGACCGCCAAGATCCTTCAGCTGGTCAACTCCGCCTTTTTTGGGCTTTGCCAGCACGTGTCAAGCCCTGTCCAGGCGGCGACCCTCTTGGGGCTGGAGACCATGAAAGCCCTAGTCCTTTCGGTTCAGATCTTCTCGGAGTTCGATCGGTCAGCCCTTTCAGGCCCTTCCCTTGAAAGTCTCCGGGAGCACAGTATCATGACCGGGGTGATTGCAAAGGCCATTGCCAGAGAAGAACAGCCAGGCGAGGCTGCGGTTGACGATGCTTTCATGGCGGGTATGCTCCATGACACGGGGAAACTCGTGCTCGCGGCCAAATTCCCACAAGAATACAGACAGACCACGGCTAGGGCACAAGAGAAAGGCATCCCGATCCATAGAGCTGAACTCGAAATATTCGGAACGACACACTCCGAGGTGGGCGCCTACCTGATGGGTCTCTGGGGGCTCCCGGATTCCATCGTTGAGGCCCTGGCCTTCCACCACGAGCCGCACAGATGCCCTGAAGTCGGGTTCAGCCCCTTGACGGCCGTTCATACCGGCAATGTCCTTGATCATGAACGCTCTTTGGCCGGAACCGGTGAGCCCCTGTCAAGAATCGATTCTGATTATCTGAAAGATGGTGGGATGATTGAACGACTTCCGGTATGGCGGACGGCCGGCCTCGAGGCAGCGGAAAAGGGAGAGAATGATGACGGATAAGATTCTTTTTGTAGATGACGACTCCAGTATATTGGCGGCGTACGAGCGCCAATTGAGGAAGAAGTTCCTTGTGCAGACAGCACTCGGTGCTCAGCAGGGGCTGGCGGCCGTCAGTAATCGAGGGCCGTACGCGGTGATAGTATCTGACCTGCGCATGCCCGGCATGGACGGCATTCAATTCCTCTCTCATGCCAGGCAGGTCGCTCCTGACAGTGTGCGCATGATCCTTACAGGGTACGCAGATATACGGAACGCCATCGAGGCTGTGAACGAGGGGAATGTCTTTCGCTTCCTGACCAAACCTTGCGACCCGAATACCCTGGCAAAGGCACTCGCCGCGGGAATCGAACAGTATCGACTGGTCACGGCTGAACGGGAACTGCTCGAGAAGACCCTTCGCGGCAGCATCAGGGTTCTTACCGAGATACTCGGATTGCTCAATCCCGAGGCTTTCGGCCGGGCCCAGCGAATCACCCGTTACGCAAAAGAGATTGCCCTGGAGATGGGGATCTCCAAGGTATGGCAGCTGGAAACCGCTGCCATGCTCTCGCAGATCGGGTGGATCATCCTGCCCGAAGACCTTCTGAAAAAGATATACAAGGGGCAAGCACTCACGAAGGAAGAAACAAGGCTCTTCAACACACACCCATCCATTGCATCGGATTTGCTTGCCCACATTCCACGCATGCAGGGGGTTGCCAAGATCATCGCTTATCAGGAAAAGCGTTTTGATGGCTCCGGCCTACCCAGAGATGCCCGGAGGGGTAAAGACATCCCTCTGGGATCGAGGATTCTTAAGGTCGTTCTCGATTTTGATGCTCTGGAGGCTTCCGGAACCCAAGGGACTAAGGCCCTGGCAGTACTCAAAGAGAGATCAGGTTGGTACGATCCCGGTATCCTGGCCGCGCTGGAGGCGGTCCTTGAGCTTGACCAGGCAAAGTACGAGCTCAGAGATGTATCCGTACGGGAGCTGGGTGAAAACATGATTCTGGCCGAGCATGTGCGGACCGCTAATGGCCTGCTCTTGGTCACCAAGGGCAATCAGATCAGCCGACCCATGCTCCAACGGTTGAGGAACTTTGCCAGCACCTCGGGAATCAAGGAACCAATCCGCGTACTAATTCCACTCACAGGAAGAATACACACCCATCACCTGGAAGACCGACCCGAAGGAGGAATACGATATGACACGGAAGGTCCTCTTCGTAGATGACGAACCCCATGTCACAGAAGGGCTGAAACGGGCTCTCCGCAGGGAACCTTACGAGATCTTGAGTGCAAAATCTGCTCACCACGCAATGGAGATCCTGGCTCGTCAGCCTGTTGATGTGGTTGTCTCAGACGAGAAGATGCCCGGCATGTCAGGATCTCAGTTTCTCACCATCGTCTCCCAGAGGTATCCTGATACGGTCCGGATCATCCTTACCGGACACGCGAGCCTGGAGACGGCTATTCGCGCCATCAACGAGGGCAAGATCTATCGCTTCTTGACAAAGCCCTGCAATGAGGTCGATCTTGCCGTAACTATCCGGCAGGCACTCCAACTGAAGGACCTTATGGCAAAGAGCCGGAGGGTGCTGGAAAAGGCCAGGTATCAGTCCGCAGTCCTGAGGGAGCTGGAAGAAAAACATCCAGGAATTGCACGGGTGAAGAGAACCTCCAGCGATGCAATCATCATGGGCGAAGAGACAGACAGCGACCTCGACAGGCTGATGGAAGAGATCAAGAAATCACTGAGACCAAAAGCGGGATGAAAAAACCCGGGCTTACCCGTCCAGCACTTCCCTTACCTTCTGTGCCAGTGCTGTGGGTGAAAAGGGTTTCTGAATAAAGGCGGCATCCGGCTCCAGCACGCCACGGTGAAAAACGACATTGTCCGTATAACCCGAGAAAAAAAGCACTCTCACTTGAGGGTTTTCGGCCTTTAGCCGTTCTTCGAGCTCCTTGCCGCTCATCCGAGGCATCACAATGTCGGTGAGAAGAAGATCAATCCCTTCCACGCCCTTTTCCTGGGCCACCTGCAGGGCCTCCTCTCCCGTGGCACATTCAAGAACAGTATAGCCCCACGTGCGGAGCATACGGGTAGCCATGTCCCGCACCAGGGGTTCATCCTCAACGAGAAGGACCGTCTCGGTTCCCCTTGGCACGAGCCCCGAATCAGCTCTCTTTGGCAGGGCCTCGGCCTCCCCTTCGACCCGGGGAAGATAGATCTTGAACGTCGTGCCCTTGTCCGGTTCGCTGTAAACCCAGATGTTTCCCCCGCTATGTTTGACAATGCCGTAGCATGTGGCAAGGCCAAGGCCGGCCCCCTTGCCCATCTCCTTTGTGGTGAAAAAGGGCTCAAAGACATGTGCCTTGACTTCCTCGGTCATCCCCGAACCAGTGTCAGTCACAGCAAGC
>JAFDHF010000080.1 GCA_019308905.1 Deltaproteobacteria bacterium | reverse complement strand
AAGGTTCGCGGGTGGGGAATTCCTGCCCCTTCCCCGCTCTAAAGGCGGGGCTTTCCCCTTCCCGCTCACCCTTGATGGGTACCCCACCGCTTCCGCAATGTCGCTCGGAGGCAAGGGTGTTCTCCAAAAGTCAGGAAACTCCACACCCGGTCTTTTCCTTGACATATTCATAGTGCTTGGCTACAATGGCCATGGCAAGCAACAGGGGGGCAAAAACAACATGAGGAGGGGAGACTATGTCTAGGCTCAGAGAACTGGAGGACCTATTGTCTAGAGGGAAGATCAGCCGCCGTGAGTTCTTGGCTCGGGCCTCTGCCTTGGGCGTTGCGGCAGCGATATCTCCATCGCTGCTGGGAGGGATAGCTCACGGGGCGGCTCCAAAGAAGGGGGGACGTTTGAGAGTCGGTTGCACCGGGGGGTCGACCACGGACTCTCTCGATCCTGGCAGGCTTACGTCGAATATGAACCAGTTTATCAACTTCCAGATAAGAAACTGTCTGGTCGAAATCGATCACAACTACAATACCATTCCCGAACTGGCTGAAAGCTGGGAAGCCTCCCCGGATGCCGTCACCTGGAGATTCAAGCTCCGCAAGGGGGTTGAGTTTCACAACGGCAAGACCCTCGATGCCGGGGACGTCGTGTTTTCCATCAATCATCACAGGGGCAAGGAGTCGAAATCCGCTGCCAAGGGGATCGTCGACCCCATCGAAGACATCAAGGCCGACGGCAGGTATACCGTGGTATTCAAGCTGAAGGGCGGCAACGCCGACTTCCCCTATATCATGAGTGACTATCACTTGACGATTGCTCCTGCGGGCACCTCCGGAGCCGAATGGGAGAAGGGAATAGGGACAGGGGGCTACATGCTCCAGGACTGGGAGCCGGGGGTGAGGGCCTTTACCAAGCGGAACCCCAACTACTGGAAAGCGGGACGGGCTCACTTCGACGAGGTGGAGACCCTCAGCATCGTGGACGTCAACGCTCGAACCAATGCCCTTAAGACCGGCCAGATAGACGTCATGGACAGGTGCGAGCTGAAGACCGTTCACCTGCTCAAGAGGGTCCCGAACATTCAGGTGGTAAGGGTTACAAGTACGACTCACTATACCATGCCCATGCGGACCGATTTTTCTCCCTATGACAACAATGACGTCAGGCTTGCCCTCAAGTACGCCGTCGATCGCGAGCAGATGCTGAAGACCATTCTCAGGGGCTATGGTGCCCTTGGCAACGACCATCCCATTGCTCCGATCCAGCGCTACTACGCCTCGGAGTTGCCGCAGAGAAGGTACGATCCGGACAAGGCCAGGTATTATATGAAAAAGGCAGGGGTGACGGGACATACTTTCAAGCTCCATGCCGCAGAGGCCGCCTTTGCCGGGGCGATCGACGCGGCCATCCTCTACAGGGAAAGTGCTGCGAAGGCTGGCATAAAGATCAAGGTCGTGAGGGAACCGGATGACGGGTACTGGAGTAACGTATGGATGAAGAAGGAGTGGTGCATGTGCTACTGGGGAGGGCGTGCCACCCCGGACTGGATGTTTTCCACCGCCTATGCTGCGGATGCCAACTGGAACGACACCTTCTGGAAGAACGAGAGGTTCAACGAACTGCTTGTGAAGGCCCGCGCGGAGCTTGACGATGCCAAGCGGCGCGAGATGTACGTGGAGATGCAGCGGATCGTCTGTGATGAGGGCGGAGTGGTTGTTCCCATGTTTGCTGATATTGTTGAGGCTGCAACAAAGAAGCTCAAATTCGAAAACTTTGCGGGAAGTATGGAGCTGGACGGCATGAAACTCGCCGAGCGCTGGTGGTTCGCCTAGTCGAGAAGCTCAGAGTCGCAAGTAGAGATCGACCGGTCTTCCCCGCCTCCTTTTTCTGCGGCGGAGGGGGCGGGGCGGATTAGCGGTGAATCTTCAAGATGGGGGCGCAAGCTAGAAGAAGACGAGAAAGGGATCGAATAGGAGGAGATGAATAGCCTTGCCGGAATGGTGGTCAAGCGGATCGGCCTTGGTTTCATGACAATCGTCGTGATTTCCGTGCTCATCTTCCTTGGCGTGGAGGCGCTTCCAGGCGATCTGGCCCAAGCGGTACTGGGGCAACAGGCAACCCCCGAGACGGTTGCGGCCTTTCGCAAAGAGCTGAAGCTCGATCTCCCTCCCCATGTGCGGTATTTCCACTGGCTTCGGGGTTTCCTGAAAGGCGATCTAGGCCGTTCATTGGCCAATGGCCGGCCTATCGCCGACCTTATCGGCTGGCGTCTCTCAAACACCCTTTTCCTCGCGGCATCGGCAGCGGTAATCTCCGTACCGCTGGCGATTATCCTCGGGATGCTCGCTGCTCTTTACAGGGACAGCCTTTTTGACCGGATCATCAACATTACGACCATCAGCTCGATCTCCCTCCCGGAGTTTTTCATCGCCTACGTTCTGATCGCCGTGTTTTCGGTGCACTTCAATTTCTTCCCCAGCATTTCCGACATAAGTGACGATATGTCCTTTGGCCAGAAGGTGTACAGCATTGTGCTTCCGTCTCTGACGCTCACTCTCGTCGTGGTGGCCCATATGATGAGGATGACCCGGGCTTCCATCATCAACGTCCTTTCGAGTCCGTACATCGAGATGGCGCAGCTCAAGGGCCTGTCACGGGGCCGGATCATCGTCTATCATGCCTTTCCGAACGCCCTTGCGCCGATCATCAATGTTGTCGTCCTGGATCTGGCCTACCTCGTTGTGGGAGTGGTGATCGTCGAGGTGGTTTTCGTCTACCCGGGGCTTGGGCAACTCCTCGTGGATTCGGTATCGAAACGGGACCTCCCGGTGGTCCAGGCGAGCGGCCTTATCTTTGCCGGTGTCTACGTGATGCTGAATCTGGTTGCGGACGTGCTGGCCATGCTGAGCAACCCGAAACTTAGAAGTCCGAAATAGGGCCGAGAAGGGAGAAAGTGTTTCTAAGATTTCTCAGAAGATCCCCCTTGAGCGCAAAGATCGGGCTCGGAATCGTCCTGCTCAACGTGGTGGCCTGTGTATTGGCACCGGTCCTGTCCCCTTACGGTGAAACCGAAATCGCCGCCGATGTCTGGCTGCCTCCGAGCAGAGCCAATCCCCTGGGTACCGATCAGCTGGGACGGGACATGCTTACCCGTTTGCTCTATGGTGCGCGCAACACCATATCTCTGGCCCTTGTCATAACGGTACTCTCCTTTTCCATCGGGATTATCTCGGGCTTTCTTGCAGGGGTGGTGGGGGGCTGGGTCGACCAGTTGCTGAGCCGGGTGGTGGACATCATCATGGCCTTTCCAACTCTGATCTTTGCCCTGATGATTCTTTCGGTGCTCGGGACGTCCCTACCGATTCTGATCGCGGTGATCGCGATTCTCGACTCTACGCGGGTATATCGCCTTTCCCGGGCCCTGGGCATGGATATCGAAGTCATGGAGTACGTGGAAGTGGCCCGGCTGCGCGGTGAAGGGCTGTGGTGGGTGATGCGGCATGAAATCCTGCCCAATGCCTGGCCGCCTCTGCTGGCTGAATTCGGCATGCGCTTCTGTTTCGTCTTTCTTTTCATCGCTGCCCTGAGTTTCTTGGGCCTCGGCATCCAGCCGCCCACGGCGGACTGGGGAGGCATGGTACGGGAGAATGCCGGGGCGATTACATTTGGAATCCTCACTCCCATATGGCCTGCAGGATCGATTGCATTCCTGACGATCGGGGTCAATCTTGTGGTAGACTGGTTTCTTTACCAGGCCGGCCTGTCGCGGGATCAACTTTGACCGTTCTTGCAGCCTTTGCGAGGGAACGCGGTGGCGCCGCTACTGACTGTCGAACACCTGACAATAGAGGCCTTTGATGACGGGCGGTGGAAGCCGATTGTCAACGACATAAGTCTGACCCTTGAGCGGGGCGAGGTGCTCGGTCTGATCGGTGAATCCGGTGCGGGTAAATCGACCATCGGGCTTGCCGCCATGGGCTATACACGGCCGGGCTGCCGCCTGGTCTCCGGTTCGATTGTTTTCGATGGCATCGAAGTGACCGGTCTGTCGGAACAGGCAAGGCGACAGCTCAGAGGTACCCGTATCGCCTATGTAGCCCAGAGCGCCGCTGCCTCGTTCAACCCCGCGCATCAGCTCATCAAGCAATTCGCGGAAGCCCCTGTTCAGCACGGCCTGATGAGTTTCTCTGAGGCGGAGAAGAGGGCCGTTGAACTCTACCGCCAGCTTGAGCTTCCTGAACCTGAAAGGATCGGTTACCGTTATCCCCATCAGGTCTCCGGCGGCCAGCTACAGCGTGCCATGGTGGCCATGGCCCTGGCCGGCCGCCCGGATCTCATCGTCTTTGACGAACCCACCACCGCCCTCGATGTCACCACCCAGATAGAGGTACTGGCTGCCATTAAGCACGTCATAGAACAGTTGAATACGGCGGCCATCTACATCAGCCATGATTTGGCCGTTGTGGCGCAGGTGGCCGACCGGATGATGGTTTTGCGATACGGCAATCTGATCGAAGAAGGTCCTACCAGGGAGCTCCTGGAGCGTGCCGAGCAGGATTACACGAGACGGCTTCTGTCTGTCCGGACTCTCAGGGGGGAAAAGGAGCAGGCCGGCAGGTACACCGATGTTGTTCTGGAAGTCGAAAGGGTTTCAGCATGTTATAGGAAGGGCGTCAAGGTTATAGACGATGTCAGTCTGAGAATCCGCCGCGGCAGGACCGTGGCCGTGGTGGGTGAATCAGGGAGCGGAAAGACCACCCTGGCCCGGGTGATAACCGGCCTGCTTCCGGCCTTGGAGGGGAGAATCGTTTTTGCCGGGGAGGAAATGCCCTCCCATTTGCGGCTCCGGAATCGCGAGAGTCTGAGACGACTGCAGATGATCTACCAGATGCCCGATACGGCTCTCAACCCCCGGCAGAAGGTGAGGAAGATCCTGGGGCGTCCCCTGGAATTCTATTTCGGGATTAAGGGGAGCCAGAAGGAGGAGAGAATCGGAGAGCTTCTCGATATGGTGGAACTCTCGGAGAAATACATAGACCGGTACCCTCCGGAGCTGTCAGGGGGCGAGAAACAGAGGCTCTGCCTCGCCCGGGCCCTGGCGGCCAATCCTGATCTGATCATCTGCGATGAGGTTACTTCGGCTCTGGACGCCCTTGTGGCCGAGGAGGTGCTGAAACTGCTCCAGCGCCTTCAGGACGAACTGGGTGTCTCGTATCTCTTTATCACCCACGACTTGGCCACCGTGAAGGCCATAGCAGATGAAATGGTCGTCATGTTGCGGGGGAGAATCGTTGAACAGGGGTCAAAACGGGAAGTTCTGACGCCGCCCCACCATGAATACACGGGCCTCTTGCTCTCTTCCGTACCGGAGATGGATCCGGACTGGCTTGACAGTCTCCTGGAGGCACGGGAAGCTCGCCGGGAACCCATTTCCCCCTGACGTGGGAAAAGGGAGTACATCTCCAGAACCACCGGAATAATCCCTTCACAGAGGCTTTTCGCGTCTCTTCAGCCGACGATTCCCCAACCGGCAGAAGGAGAGAGCATGGATAGGCGGCGGGGAGTCTTCGGAGATGCCCGATTGGATGGCGATTCCAGGGGATGTCTGGCAGGTTTTGTTCTCCCTTGGGGAATTGATCGATCCGGGAGGGAAGGATGGACTGGCAGGAGCCCATTTGGCCCGAGGGAGGTGGGCAGGGGGCCGACAGGGATTCCAAGAGGATCCGGTTTCTGGCGGCCGCCCTGGCCCTCATGGCAGTCATATATGTACTCCCGACTCCTCCACCCCTTGAGCGGGGCGGGAAATTGATCGAACTGACCGGGCCGGGCAAAGCCTGCATAGCGGTTCTCGCCTTTGCCGTTGTCCTTTGGATTACCGAGGCGCTTCCTTTTGCTGTGACGTCCCTTTTTGTGGTCCTCATGATCCCCCTTCTTGGGATCGCCGACTACAGGACAGTGGTGCGGCTCGGGTTTGGAGATCCCATCATAACCTTCTTCATCGGCGTGCTGATCCTGTCCGCCGCATTTGGCCGGTCCGGGCTCGGGGCACGCCTGGTCTACCACATTCTGCTCAAGGTCGGAGACAGGACGGACAGGGTGGTTCTCGGGTTTCTCTTTGTAGGGGCCATGCTCTCCATGTGGATAACCGCCATGGCGGCGGCAGCCATGTTGCTGCCCCTGGCTACATCCATCCTGAGAGATGCGGGGGTAAAGCCATTGAAAAGCAATTTCGGCAGGGCTCTTATGATCTCCTGCGCCTGGGGCCCCCTCTTTGGAGGAATCGCCACGCCGGCTGGAGCAGGCCCGAATCCCATTGCTGTCAGCTACCTGAACAGGCTCGCCCATATTGACATCTCTTTTGTCGCATGGATGTCGATCGGCTTGCCGGCCACTCTGATGATGATTCCCCTGGGATGGCTCCTCCTGTTGAGGATGTTTCCTCCAGAGATGGAGAGGCTGCCCGTTAAGGCCACGGAAATCAGGAAAAAGCTGAGAGATCTCGGTCCTCTCAGGCAGGCTGAGATCAAGACCCTGGTCATCTTCCTCATAACCGTGTTGCTCTGGTTGACGGGTCCTGCCGTGAAGGCGATGACCAGGGGCGCTGTCACTCTTCCGATTCAGGGTGTGGCTCTCTTCAGCGGCATGGCCCTGTTCCTACCGGGGGTCAGTGTGCTTTCCTGGAAGGAGGCTGAGCACGACGTGGACTGGGGAGGGATACTGCTCATCATTGCAGGCCTGTCCCTGGGAATGATGGTATACGAGACAGGGGCCGCCCGGTGGCTTGCCTGGATACTCATCGGGAGGATCGGATCGGTCCATTTCGTGCTCCGGCCCCTGATGATTGTGGCCGTAGTCGCCCTGCTCCATCTGGTCTTTTCCAGCAATACCGTCACAGGGACGATAATCATCCCGATCCTGATAGCCCTGGCCCAGGACCTGGGACTCGATGTGTGGCTCATCTCGGCACCGGCGGTCTTTACCTCCTCACTCGCCTTCATCCTCGTCACGGAGACGCCTACCAATGTGATCCCGTACACCTCAGGGTATTTTTCTATCAGAGACATGGCAAAGGCCGGAATCTTCATGACGGTGATCGCGGCTCTCTGTGTCTGGGTCTCCATTCTTGGCATAGGAACTCTGACAGGGGCATACAGGTGAGGCCTGGTCGGTTGAGAGACTGCCCCGCCACTTGTGCAATGTCGCTCGGGGACAAGGGTGTTCTCGAAAGCCAGGAGACTCCAAATTCCCCGGTCCTTGACAAAGGCGGCCCCATTTGCTAGAAAGCAGAAGGATTTCGACGGGAGGAGGTGATGAGTCGGAGGTACTAGGTAGAAGCGGTATTCCATTAGAAGGAGGGAGACATGGGAAAAAAAGGTCTGCTGATTTTTCTCGCTTTGGTTTTCGTCTTTGGACTCCTGGCCGGGCCTGGTCTGGCCGCAGATGATTTGAAACGGTTCAAAGGGCAGAAGATCACCGTCACCTGCTGGAGCGGTCCCTACACGAATGACTTCAAGAAAGCCTACGTGGAGCCTTTCATGAAGGCGAGCGGGGCGATCGTGATCGTATCTCCGGGATGGGCGGAGTTCATGTCGAAGATAAAAGCGTCCCCTGAGGACAAACCCCCGTACGACGTTTTCATGGCTGACGGGTGGAACTATATCGCGGCCATGAACATCCATAGGCTGCTCCCCATCAGGAAGGAGAACATCCCCAATGCCAGGGACATCTATCCCGAACTGCTGAAACGGGAGGCATGGGTGAAGGGTTACGGGGTTCCCTTTGACGGGGGGATCTACCTGCCCATCTATGTACCGGGGAAGGTCCACTTCACGCCTGACTCCTGGAAGGATCTCATGAGGGAAGAGGTCTCAGGAAAGCTCAGCCTGGACCAGACCTTCTATTACGGGCTCTACGCCTCGGCTTTCATCTCGGACAAGGAGCCCGGCGTACAGGAACTCTACTCCAAGGAGGGAATGGATGAGGTCTTCAGAATCAGCGCCGAGTTGGCGACCCACGTCAAGAAGTTCTACAAGGGGGGAGCTGAGCTCTTTCAGCTCATAAAGACCGGCGAGG
Organism: Deltaproteobacteria bacterium; assembly: GCA_019308905.1. Classification (NCBI taxonomy): domain Bacteria; kingdom Pseudomonadati; phylum Myxococcota; class Myxococcia; species Deltaproteobacteria bacterium. Next base: position 7,807 of record JAFDHF010000080.1, on the reverse strand, counting down.
TGGTCATGGGTACCTATTACAGCGGGGGTACCTTCTCTGAGATGAACAAGGGCACGAACGTCAGGATGGTCTTCCCGAAAGAGGGGGCCGTGGCCTGGATAGGGTACCTGACCGTGATGAAGGGGACCAAGAACCGGGATCTTGCCGAGGCATTCATCAACTGGTGTATCGCACCAGAGAACCAGACCCACTTTGCTCAGATAAACGGAGGATGGGTCTCAAACACAAAGGCCAAGATCGCTCCGGCACTCAAAGGTGTCGTTCCCTCCAGCAACGAAGAGTTCAAGAAAACCTTCTTCTTCGACTGGGACCTCCTGAACAAGCAGTGGGGAGAGCTGGAGGAACGGTGGAAGAAAGAGGTCCTTTCCAAAGCCCAATAGGGACTTACCGCCGTGGGGGGGGCGAGGGGCTCTCCTCCCTCTGGCGGGTTCGGCCACTTGAGGGCGCGGGATGTTCCCGCCTGGATGGCCCCCATGAAATACGCGAGTCGAATGAGCCGTATGGAGACCGATACGGCTTCTGCTTTTGAGATCTACGATCGAGCCCAGGCCTTGGAAGCCGAGGGGAGAGACATCATTCACCTCGAAATCGGGGAGCCTGATTTCGATACCCCGGAACACATCCGTGAGGCAGGCATCGAAGCCATCCGCCGGGGATTTACCCACTACTCTTCGGGCGCGGGCATGATGGCCGCGAGAGAAGCCATCGCCCGATTCGTCGCCAGGGAGAGAGGGATCGAGGTGACCCCGCAACAGGTGATAATCACACCGGGCGGGAAGCCCGCCCTCTTCTACGGTGTCTGCTCGTGCGTGGATGAGGGGGGGGAGGTGATCCTGCCGAGTCCGGGATTCCCGGTCTACGAGGCCATGGTCCTCTTTGCAGGGGGGAAACCGGTCCATCTTCCCCTCCGTGAGGAGATCGATTTCGGGTTCGACATCGAGGAGTTGCGGGCCCTCGTTACGGACAGGACCCGAATGATCATCATCAACTCCCCGCAGAATCCCACAGGAGCCGTCCTTACCGGAAGCCAGCTCGAGGCGATAGCCGATCTCGCGACGGAGAGGGATTTCTTCGTCCTGGCCGATGAGGTCTATTCCAAGATCCTTTACGACGCTACCTATCAGAGCATAGTGGGTCTTCCCGGAATGGCGGAACGAACGATCCTTGTCGACAGCTTCTCAAAGGCCTACGCCATGACCGGTTGGCGGCTGGGCTATGCGGTTGCTGCCGAGGAGACGGCCCGTCACATTGCAACACTCATGGTGAACAGCAATTCATGCACGGCCTCCTTTACCCAGATTGCGGGGATCGAAGCCCTGAGGGGTCCCCAGGACTGCCAGACCCGGATGATCGAGGAGTTTCGAAAGAGGCGGGATTTTCTGGTGGAGGGGATAAACCGCATCCCCGGGATCAGTTGTCGCACCCCACAGGGGGCGTTCTACGTGTTTGCCAACATCTCGAAGTTGGAGATGGGCTCAGCCCTTTTTTCCAACCGCCTTCTCGAGGAGGCGGGTGTGGGAACCATGCCGGGGATCTCCTTTGGGCGACATGGAGAGGGGTTTGTCCGCATCTCGTACGCCAATTCCCTGGAAAGGATCGCCCGGGCATTGGAGAGGCTTGAGGACTTTGTCCGGGCAGACGGACACAGGACGGGACGGCCATGATCGACGTGGAGCTTATCCACCTTACCAAGCGGTTCAGAGAAGTGGTTGCAGTCCAGGACATGTCTCTTGAGGTGAGACACGGTGAGTTCCTGTTTCTCCTGGGCCCGAGCGGATGTGGGAAGACGACGACTCTGAGGATTATCGGAGGTCTTGAGGATCCAACCGAAGGGATCGTCAAGATCAAGGGAGAAGAGGTGACCGGCAGGCCTCCTGAGAAGCGCGACACGGCGACTGTCTTTCAGAACTGGGCCCTCTTTCCCCACAAGACGATCTTCGAGAACGTGGCCTTCGGCCTGGTGATGCGGAAGAGACCGAAAAGGGAGATCACAGAGAAGGTCCATGCCTATCTCGAAATGGTGAACCTCGTAGGATATGAAGAGCGCTACCCTGCCCAGCTGAGCGGGGGGCAGAGGCAGCGGGTGGCTCTTGCCCGCGCCCTGGTTGTAGGACCGGCGGTCTTGCTCCTGGACGAACCGCTGAGCGCTCTCGATCTCAAGCTCAGGCAGCAGATGAGGTTCGAAATCAAGAAGATTCAGAAGAGCCTCGATGTCACCACCATATTCGTCACACATGATCAGACAGAGGCCATGGCGATGGCCGACCGCATTGCCGTGATGAGGGACGGCCGTGTGGAGCAGATCGGCTCTCCCCGCGAAATCTACTACCAACCGAAATCCAAGTTCACCTCGGATTTCATCGGTGAAACGAATTTCCTGGAGGGGACGGTGGTGGGTATAGAGGGTGAGAACGCCGTGGTCGAGCTTTCAGAAGGTATCCCTTTGAGAGTCCGTCTGACCACCGACAATCCCCCTACCGGGAGAATCCTGGTGGCTGTCAGGCCGGAGCACGTCTCCCTGAAGAGGGAAGCTCCCGAGACCGGCATGAATGCACTGGAAGGGCGGATCGTCGACGTTACTTTCCTGGGGCCCACCCTGCGCTTCCACGTAGAGTTGGGAGGTGCGATGATAGTGGTTGATACGGTGGGGGACTGCCGGTCAGAAAGGTATCGCCTGGAGGAAAGGGTGTACCTGGAATTGGATCCGGCGAGCTGTTTCCTTCTACCTGCTTGAAGCCTGGGAAGCTTGAGGGGTCTGGATGAAACAGGACAGGCGCTCCGTAGAATTGCTGGAGATTGGGCTCGGGCTCTACCGGAGATACCGGTTCCTCTTGATTTTTCTCCCTGCCCTGCTTATCGTCGGTGTCTTCTTCTTTATTCCTATTTTCACCCTTCTTAGAGTCAGCTTCTATGAAAATGTGGGTATGGGGGTCTATCGTCCTGCCTTCACCTTTGGGGGCTACGTCAAGTTTCTGACCGATCCTTTCTACGTGAGGGTGATTCTCTTCACCCTCAGGATCGCTGTCATGGTCACCCTGATTGCGCTTGTGGCGGGTTATCCGGCGGCCTACTATGTTGCCAGGGCATCGGGGGCGAAGAAAATCCTCTGTCTTCTCATGATCATCATACCCCTTTGGACCAATCTCATTGTCAGGATCTACGGGTGGTTCGTGATCCTGGGCCGAAAGGGGCTCATCAATACGCTGCTTGTCTCTCTCGATGTTGTTCACGAACCGCTCTCCATGGTTTTCACCCCCTTCTCCGTGGTGATCGGGCTTCTCGATGTGGTGTTTCCGTGGGTTCTCCTCATCCTGGTCTCCGTCATGGAGGGGATCGACTGGTCGATTATCGAAGCGGCGCGGGATCTGGGAGCCAGCCGGGTTCGTAGCTTCTATGAGGTGACCTTCAAGCTGACCATTCCAGGAGTGGCCGTTGCCGGGCTTTTTGCCTTTGTGTGGGCCATGGGGGAGTATGCCGTGCCTTCGCTGCTTGGCTCGTCTGCCCAGCGGACCATTTCCATCGAAGTGGCGGACCAGATACTGAACGTCCTAAATTGGCCCTTTGGAGCGAGCATCGCCTTTACGCTCTTCACGATGACGGCGATCGTCCTGGTGGTCAGCAATAGAATCTCACAAAAGGGGGCCCGTTATTTGCGGTAGAGGGTTTGCATGAGTCCCGAAGAGAGAGTGAAGCGGTTTGATCTTCCCGGTCTGCTGTTGCTTCTGGCCACGGTTTCGGTCTTTGGGTTCATTCTCTCGCCCATCTGGATCACCGTGGTGGTCTCCTTCAATGCAGGCGACTACATCATTTTCCCACCTCAGGGATTTTCCCTGAGGTGGTACAAGGCCTTTGCCACGGACTACATGTGGATGATGGTCTTCAAGAACAGCCTCTTGATCGCCCTTCCAACCATGCTGGTTTCGACCACTGTCGGCGTGTTGGCGGCCCTGGGTCATATGAAGCGGCGGTTCCGGGGGAGAAACGTGATCAATCTCCTCATCATGATGCCCTTTCTGGTGCCGGGTATTATCATCGGTATCAGCCTTCTCATGTTCGTCCACAAGATCGGACTGGCAGGGACTTACGCGGCCGTTGTCGCCGGTCATTCCCTGTGGGGGATTCCTACGGTCTTCCTCCTCGTTCAGGCGGTCCTGGCAGGCTACGACTTCAACGTGGACGACGCGGCTAGAGATCTGGGGGCCGGGCCGATCAAGACGTTTTTTCTCATCACCCTTCCACGGATAAAAACGGGAGTCCTTACGGCGATGATCTTCTCGTTTATCACCTCTTTCGGCGAGTTCTCCATCGCCCTTTTCCTCACGGCTCCTGACACCATGACCATGCCCGTGCAGATCTGGAACTCGCTCAAATACGAGGTCTCCCCCATTGTCGCCGCTGTCTCGACGGTGATGATTCTGACGACCCTTTTGGGAATCGGTATAGGGGCGAGGTTCATCGGCGTGAAGACGATCAGCAGGATTTAGAGTATTCCGGCTGGCGCTCGGGCCCGGTTTCAGCCCCCTCGGAAATCGGGGAGACCGCGGGTTTTCCTGTCGATTCCGAGAGATCTGCCCGGCAAAGCCGAGACTCTTTTGGAATGAACGGTGGGTTTGTCATTCTAGGTCGCCAAAGAGAGGAGTTGCCCATGCTGGAGAAGATCAGGCCAAAGGTCGCTGTCCTGTCCAAAGAGATGATCGAAAGGGTCATCGATGAAGCCTGCGAAATTCTTGAAAGGGTCGGTGTCTCTGTGATCAACGCCGAAGCCAGGCGCCTTCTCGGTGAAGGGGGTTGCCGAATCGGAGACCGTGTCCGGATACCGCGAAAGCTCATAGAAGAATGCGTGGAGATGACGCCCTCTGCGATCCGCGTTTTCGACCGGGACGGTGGAGAGGCTCTGGACCTGGAGGCAGACAACGTGTACTTCGATCCCGGCTCATCCGTACTCCAATTTCTCGACTACGAGAAAATGGAAGTGCGAAAGCCTCTGACCCGGGACTATGTCGACTTTACCAGAGTCACCGCCCAAATGGAGTACATCAAGGCCCAGAGCACGGCCATGGTCTGCGCGGACGTCTCCGAGGAGATTCTTGACAGCTATCGTCTCTATCTCTCTCTGGTCTACTGTCACAAGCCCGTTGTTACGGGCATCTTCAGGAAGGCGAGTCTTCCCTTCATGTTCGAACTCCTAGAGACCGTCAGAGGAGGGGGCCGGTCCCTCCGCGAGAAGCCCCTTGCCATATTTGATGCCTGCCCCTCTCCTCCCCTCAAATGGGAGGACCTCACAGCCCAGAGCCTCATCGACTGCGCGAGAAGGGGCATTCCATCGGAACTGGTTTCCATGCCCCTTGCCGGTGCCACGGCGCCGGTCACCCTTCTGGGGGCCGTTGTCCAGCATGCTGCAGAATCTCTGTCAGGGATCGTCATAGGACAGATCGCCGCTCCCGGTGCTCCCCTTATCTGGGGAGGATCTCCGACCATTTTCGACATGAGGGCTGGGACAACCCCGATCGGAGCGGTTGAGACGATGATGATCGATACGGCCTATGCCCAGGTAGGCAAGCACCTCGGGCTCCCGACCCATGCCTATATGGGTGCCAGTGACGCAAAGCTTATCGACTTCCAGGGGGGATTTGAATCGGGGATGGGGATACTCATGGCAGGCCTGGCAGGTATCAATGTGGTATCTGGAGCGCGGATGTTGAATTTTGAGAACTGCCAGAGCATGGAGAAGCTTGTTCTCGACAACGAGCTCTGCGGCATGGCATACCGGCTGATCGACGGGGTCTGCCAGAGAGACGAACCAATCGCCCTGGGCCTGTTTGAGAGACTCGAGAACCTCCGTGACGGTTTCCTGGCAAACGATCACACCCTAAAATGGTACCGAGCGGAACAGCAGGCCCCGGGGCCTGTGGTGGATCGCTCCTCCGGGGATCTGGGGAGCCTCGCCGGAAGGCCCTCGGCTGCTGATCGAGCCAGGGAGAGAGTCAGGGAACTCCTGGCCGGAGAAGACCCCCGACCTCTGGGGGATGATCTGGAGAGGGAACTGACCCGGATTATGGAGAGGGAGGCGAGAAGGTATGGTATGGGCCGCCTCCCATCCCGGGTTTGAAGGTTCCATTGGAGGGATTTCTCCGGGCGGCCTCGGGAGGCACACCGGAATCAGAGCTATGGTTCTTGGTGGGATTTCCCTTTCAGCACAGGGACATGGGAACCGCCCTGGGGAAAGATCCAGGTGCTGAAACGGGACGGCAGGTATTTGCGGGCCTCTTGGAGCCCCTCATCAGGGGTGGAGGCCGGAATCATGGCAGCCCTCCTCACCGAAGCGTGGGCCAGGGAAGAGACGAGGACTATCCTGATTCTCTCTGCCGTCTTTTTGAGGCAGAGGGCCACGTAGCCCGGGATCGAGAATTCCTTCTCCAGGCGCGCTCTGGTTTCGACGAGATCCTCTCCGTCGAACCATTCAAGTAGTTCCTCGGGGCCGAACCCGTCCCGGCACTCTGCCAGGAGCATCATGACTCCGCCATCTCTCACCACAGGTGAGATATTGTCCACCGCCTTCAAGGATTGGTAGAGGTTGATATCATCAGGGTAACCGCTGGCACTTGCGATCACAAGATCAGCCTGGCCCTCGACTTCAGGGCAGAAGACCTCCCTGACAAACCCGCATCCTTCCTCATGGGCTTTCTGCCAGTGGCCGACAAAGAGGCGAGCGATTTGGCCCGATTCGTTGCAGACCACATTTATAAGGAAACAGGGGTCAAGCAGCCGGGCCGCGTCGAGCATCTCCTCGTGGACGGGATTCCCGTCGAGAACACCGAGGCCACACCTGCTCGACGAGAGGGCGATCTTGTGATTCCTTTGAAGGGTCTCAAAACCCGAGATTCCCGGAAGAACGGCCTTTCTGCCCCCGGAGAAGCCCGAATAGGGATGGAACTTTATGGCCCCGGTGAGGATCACGTTTTCGGCCTCAACCGCCCTCTGATTGAGAAGTACTGGATTGCCGTACCGTGTTTTTCCCACCTCGACGAGGTGCGCCCTGTCGTGGCAGTCGTGTTCCATGATTTCCACCCGGCCGAAGACATCCTCTCCGAAAAGGACTCTGATCTCGTCCGGGCTGTGCCCCCCGTGGTTTCCCCGGCCGATGACCAGGCTTATATCACTGTCTCTGACGCCCTCCTTGTTGAGGTAGTCCAAGAGGGAGGGGAGAAAAATAGGGTACCGGACGAGTCTGGTCTTGTCCGAGGTCACGACCACGACACGTCCCTTTTTCAGACAGTCCTTCAGGGGTGGAGAGCCGATCGGTTGGTTCAACCCCTCAAGAAGGGATAGGGCCGGCTCATTCAAAGGGGGAACCGGCGGCATCCTGACAATCAGGGCCTTATCCTCCACCCGAACCTTCCGCGTTTCGCGCCCGTAGGCGAGTTCTATCTCCATTCTTCTCCTCTGTATGGATCGTGGAATTCGGCAAAAAACTATCCCCATGAGGGTGATGATGTCAAGGCAGAGGGGTCAAGTCTCGTTTTGAGTCTTGCTCTGGTTCTTCCGTGAGCCATGCTGGCATGTCGATACAACTTCAAAGGAGGCTCTGACCGTGGGAGGCAGGTCGACGAGAAGCAGGAGCTTTCCTTGAGAAACGGGGATACCCTTGGAAGTGAGGACACCTTGAGATTTCGGCTTTGAAGGGTGGCAGAACTACTCGATGAGCTATTTGCGTTGTCAGCAGAGTCATATGGGGAGGGATTTTTCGGGGTTTGAGGGAACGAGTTTACCCCATGGTTTGGCCATAAGGGGGTTTTTTTGTGGGTAT
>JAFDHF010000079.1 GCA_019308905.1 Deltaproteobacteria bacterium | reverse complement strand
CACGAATCACGAACACGACCTTTCCCCTCCCCGCTCACCCTTGATGGGTACCCCACCGCTTCCGCAATGTCGCTCGGAGGCAAGGGTGTTCTCCAAAAGTCAGGAAACTCCACCTTTACGGTTCTTGACAAAACCTCCCCGGTGGATTAGAAAAATCTCTGATTGCATGCCCTGGCAGAGAAAAGGCTCGGAGTCTAACCGGGAGCGGACATAAACGGGCCTCCTTGTTACGGTCCGGGTGTTTTGACGGCACAGAGCCGCGAGCCTTTTCGGCCGGCGCAATCTGCCGGGTCACGGATCTTTCCTTGGAGCTTGTCTGGAGATGACCCACCGAGAGAGAGTGAGGACTGCTCTCGAACACAGAGAGCCTGACAGAGTACCCATAGATCTGGGAAGTTCGGTAAACACCGGAATAGTCAAGAAAGCATACGACAGTCTGAAGGCATACCTCGGGATAGAAAGCCCCACGGTTGTTTTCGACAAGAGCTTCCAGCTTGCCAGGGTGGCTGTGGATGAAGAGCTGCTCGAGCGATTCGGTGTCGATCTAAGGGGTGTCTTTCCAAGACCCCGGGATGCATGGAGAGACAAGGTCTTTCCCGGGGATTGTTATGAGGACGAGTGGGGGTTGGTGCGGAGACCGGCGGCCAACGGACTGTACTACGACGTGGTGAAGAGTCCTTTCAGCCAGGGTATCACGGCTTCAGGTCTCGACCGGTTTGAATGGCCGGACGGGAGAGATGCGAGCAGAGTGAAAGGGGTGAAGGAGGAGATCCAGGAATACCAGCGGAAGGGCTATGCCGTGGTTGTCAACATACGGGGTGGGTTCATAGGGAAGAGTCAATTGATGAGGGGGTTTGAAGGATGGTACCTGGACATGGCCATGAATCCAGAAGCCGTGTGTGCTATCATGGATAGGATACTCAAGTATCAGATAGACCTAACGTGGAACATGCTTGAAGGAGTAGGCGACATGGTGGACGTGGTAGTCTACGGGGACGACATCGGGACCCAGGAGGGGCCGATGGTATCGCCGAGGGCTTACCGCAAGTATCTGAAACCCAGGCAGGCAGAATTGATCGATGCGATTCGGCAGAGGACTTCAGCCAAAATCCACTACCACACCTGCGGAGCAGTCTACCCCTTTCTTGCCGATATGGTCGAGATCGGTGTTGATATTCTTAATCCGGTTCAGGTGAGCGCGAATGGTATGGACCCGGCCAGGCTGAAACGGGAGTTCGGCGATAGGCTTTCCTTCTGGGGAGGGGTCGACACGCAGCGGATCCTGCCTTACGGGTCTCCTGATGAGGTGAGGGCCGAGGTCCGGTTGAGGCTTGCCCAGATGGCCGAAGGGGGGGGATACGTACTCAATTCCGTGCACAATATTCAGGCCGATGTTCCACCCGAGAACATCGTGGCCATGTTCGAGGCGGCTTTGGAGTACGGAGACTATGCGACAAAGGGTTGGCTGTAAGGGGGAGCCGACCTAAGCGGAGGCTTCCGCTCCATGGTTTCGTCAGAGCTCGGGCGGCGGCCAGGTGTGGAAAACTGTCCGGGAAGGGGGTGAGAAACTGCAGGTTTCCAAGGATTTTCTGGTTTGGGGGAAGGACCAAGAAGGAGAGGATCGAATCCATGGGAGGCCGAGGCAACGGGGAAGACATGGTTGTGAGACGGCCTTCGTGATGAAAGGAGGAAACTCATGGGAAAGATAGGAATCAGAATCGCCGTAGCTTTGATCGTAGTTGCTCTGTCTCTGCTTGGTTTTGGTCAGGACGTCCTGGCAAAGAAGAAACCTTGGGAAAAGATAAAGTGGGACCAGCCGCGCCCGGCGGCGGAGAGGTTGTCCGCTGACCACTATATCCTGCCAAAAGGATGGGAGAAGGCGACAAAGGGGGTCAAGAGGATCCTTCACTTCAACGCTGGGGGCATGGAACACGACCCGGGTACTCTTGCGAACTTCAAACTCTTTGAAAAACTCACCGGTATCAAGGTGGACTACGTGGAGGTTTCAGATCAGGTCCTCCTCCAGAAGACGATCAGCGCCCTTGTGAGCCGGGATCCAAACGTTACCTCCATGTGCGTCTCCGAACCGGCTTTTGCCCTCCAGCATCTCATCTCTGCAAACTGGATCGAGAAGATGGACGCCATCTGGAGCCCCCAGGTGCAGGCCATCTATCCTCAGGGTTTGCTCCAGCTGCTGAAAGGGCCGGATGGACACTTCTACGGTACGGTCGACACTCAGAAAGCCAATATCAGCTACGCCAGACCGTCCTGGCTGAAGGCAGCAGGGGTCGGGGTTCCCAGCACTTGGGAGGAGTTGATCGTCGCCGCCCGGAAGGCCAGGCAGTGGGTTTTGAAAAACCTGGATTCTACATACTGGGGCGTCGGATTCACGGGCGACCACTACATTCTCCAGACTCTGCAAGCAATGACCTATGCACAGGGCGGCCGGTTGATGAAGAACGGAAAGATCGATCTGCTCACGCCTGAGTTCAAGAGGGCGTGGGAGACCCTCGTCAACTTCATCGCCAAGGACAAGTCGGCTCCTGAGGCGATTCTCGGCTGGACGTGGAACGACTATCAGCAGGCATTCGCCATGGGCAAGATCGCCATGATCCTGACAGGACTGAACACGAACATAGTCAGATTCGCCGATCCCGAGAAATCGCCGGGCGTGCACAAGGATGTGTACGGCAAACCGGTCGATGCTCCGGGTGACTGGGTTGCGTTTCCCCCGCCAAAGTGGAGCAAGAGTATGCCGGAGAAGTACCGGGGGGCGGCACCCACGAACTTCTCGGCCTTTGTGATCAACCGCTTTGCACCTGACAATGCCAAGGCGGCGGCAATGATCCTCGGAGAGGTCCGAATGAGCAAACAGGGAGGAGTGAACGAGCTCCTGATCGAGGGCAACTCACCCTTCCTCCCGGCGGTGTTCAACGACCCGGAGGTCATGGCCAAGGTGGCTTACGTGGATGTCCGGAAGATATGTAACGAGAACGCGGTACTGGAGGTCTTCCCTCCTGGTGGAGAGAAGATGATGGATATCCTTCTCGAGTACTTCGGAAAAGCCGCGACCGGTAAGGTCAGTCCTATCCAGGCATTGGAGCGGGCTCAAGAGGAGATCGAGAGCTTCCTATACTACTAAGCAGATGTCCCGGAAAAGAGGCATGCGGGGCTGATGGGAAGTTTCACCGGTGGCCCAGCGGACCGACCGCAGGGCCACCGGGTTTTTGACTGTTACGGGATGAGTCGGTTGAGGCCGTGTGAGTCGATAGAGATCCCGGGGAACCTGGGGTGAGGTCATGAGGCTGTCGGACAGTAGATTCGGTTTCATTCTGTCGATGCCTGGAGCGGCTGTGCTGTTTCTGTGGATCCTTGTCCCCTTCGTTCTCCTGGTAGCCACGAGTCTTCTGAGGTATGACAACATCCGTCCGGTTGTCTTTTGTGGGCTGAAGAACTACAGATACCTCTTCCACCAGCGGGTGTTTTGGTTAAGCTTCAAGAATACCATGGTTTTCTGCGCGGGTGTGACCTCCCTGACATTCGTGATCAGCCTGATTCTGGCCCACTCTCTGTCCAGGATAACCCGGGGGTCAGGCATCCTCCGCTCTTTTGCCATGTTCCCGTGGGCCGTCCCCATGGTAGTGTCGGGGTTCATGTGGGCACAGATGTTCAATCCCTCCTTTGGGGTCATCAACGATTTCCTTCTCCGTCTTGGGATTCTCCGTGAGCCGATCGATATCTATGGCAACCCGGATCTCGCCATGATGGGGGTGATCATCGCGGACTCCTGGACGCGGATCCCATTCATGACCATCATTATCCTCGCAGGGCTGGAAAGCATCGACCCGACCCTGTACGAGGCCGCCCGTGTGGATGGTGCAGACACGCTGCAGATCTTCAGGCACGTGTCTCTGCCCCTGAACAGGAAGGCCATGTTGACGGGGGTCGTCATCACAACCATCTTCTCCTTCAGAACCATCGACACTATTTTCTCCATGACCTTTGGAGGGCCGGCCAAGGCGACCTACACCTTCGGCTTCTATATCCTGGACTACATCTATCGATACTTCAATTTCGGCGTGGCCGGCGCCATGAGTATGATCATGCTTTTTCTTCTGCTCATGATAGGCAGCTTTTTCATTTTCCATATTTTGAGAAGGGAAAAAGGGTGAAAGGCCTATGAGAGCGAGAGACTCGATCGTAAAGGTGCTCGATCAGAGAGCGACGCCGTATGTGGTGGTCGGTGTGATCCTATTCTTCATGCTCATCCCCATCGGATGGACATTTATCACCTCGCTGAAGTCGCTGAAGGAAGCCTTTCTCACGCCGCCGACCTATGTCCCGAGGAACCCGACCTTTGAAGCTTACAAGGCGGTCATCTTCAAGTCTCCTGTTCCCAGGTATATCTTGAACTCATTGATCTATTGCCTTTCCACCGTCGCCTTCATCCTGACCGCAGGGGTGTTCAGCGCTTACGGGCTCAGCAAGTACCCGTACAGGGGCAGCAACCTCATCCTTGTCTCCTTCCTGGTGACCCGTATTCTCCCCCCTCTGAGTCTGCTCCTTCCCTTCTACATCATCTTCAGGGTCCTCGGGTTGATAGACACAAAGCTCAGTGTGATCATATTTGCCATCTATCTTTCCTACCCGCTGGCTGTGTGGATCCTGAAGTCCTTTTTTGACACCTTCCCTTCAGACCTGATGGACGCCGGGATGATCGATGGGTGTACTCGTATGGGTGTGCTCTTCAGAATCGTGCTTCCGGGGGTTGCAACGGGTATTGCTGCTGTCGCAATCATCGCCTTTCTTTGGACATGGCAGGAGTTTTTGTCGCCTTACCTCTTCCTAAACAGCGACATCAATAAACCCATCACCGTGGGCGTGTACTACTTTGTCGGAGACGAGCTGACGTACTGGAACACCATATCCGCCGCCGCGATCTTTGCAAGCATACCCGGAATCGTCTTCTTCCTGATTGCCCAGAAATACATCGTCAAAGGGCTGACCATGGGAGGGGTCAAGGGATAGGAGGCTGGGGAGTTTCCTGTCCTTTGGACTGACTATTCTTGCAAACCGTTGAATTTGCAGTCATTTCTCTCTTTGCCGGGGAGTTCCCCTGTCGCTTCGCTCCCAAGCTCAGGCGGTGTCCCATTCGGGATTCGCGGGCGGGGAATTCTTGCCCCTTCCCCACGAACACGAGCCACGAACACTCCCCTTCCCGCTTGCTCCCGGATGGGTACCCCACCGTTTCCGCCATGTCGCCCGGGGCCAAGGGGTTTCCCCAGGGGCCTGTCCTAAGCGAGCCGCTTATAGAAGTTCTTGAAGCCAGGGGCGAAGTCCCATCCGTCAACGAGAAACTCTACCACGGCCGGAGTACCGTCGAGAGTCGCCTGGAGGGCCCTCTCCAGGGCTGGTTTGATTTGAGCCGGCTTCTCCACCCGCTCGCCAAAACACCCACTGGCCTGGGCGATCTTCACGAAGTCAGGCTGGACCTCGAATTCGGTGGAGATGAATCGATCGCCTCTGTTCTTCTGGTGGAAGCGTATCCATCCGAGCATAGAGTTGTTGAGGACGAGATAGGTCACGGGTGCATGGTGCTGAACGGCAGTGGGCAGTTCCTTCATGAACATCTGAAAAGCCCCGTCGCCCACCGGGCATATCACGTTCTTATCCGGCATGGCCAGCTTGGCACCGATCGCCGCCGAGCACCCCCCTCCCATGCATGTCTGTTCTCCAGGAGCCACACAGCTGTTCACATCGAGGACCTTGTAATAGGGCCAGTAGTAGGACCACAGGTCCTGGGATCCGTTTTCATTCACCAGGACCGTGTTCTTCCCGAAAACCCGGTTCAATTCGCGAATTACGCGTTTCGTCTTTATGGGGACCGAGTCTGTGAGGCATTCAGCCTCGACCCGAGCCTCATATGCCTTCTTCTCGTCGAGGATTCTTGAGATCCTGGAAGGATCTCGCCTTACGTCCGCGCCTTCCTGGCGGAGGCGGCGGATCAGGTCCCGAAGGGCTAGCTTCACATCCCCTATGATCGCCACGTCGGGAATCCAATTGCGGCCTATCTCCTCGGGGTCGATGTCTATCTGGATGTACTTCGCTCCTTGGGGGAAGAACTTCTGTTCACCTGACTGGAAATCTTCATTGCGGGAACCGAGAGTCATCAGCAGATCGGCCTCACCGTACACCCTTTCACCGATCTCGGTGAAGTACAATCCCACAAGGCCCAGAGCCAGGGCGTGATCCTCCGGGATGATGCCCCTCCCGCACGGAGTGGTCATGACAGGGATGCCCAGCAATTCAGCAAGGTCCCTCACCTCTGCAAAAGCCCTGGAACTCACGGCTCCCCCGCCCGCCACAATTAGCGGCCTTTTTGCTTCCATGAGCAGGCCTGCTGCCTCCGAAATTGCCTCGGGATCACCTGAGCACCGCAGTGGGTAGCGTGCAGGTACGTACTCCGGGATGTCGCCTCCTTTCTCCCCCACATCCTTGGGGATGTCGATATAGACCGGGCCGGGCTTCCCGTTGGTAGAGAGAGAAAAGGCTCTCCTCATCACCCATGCGGCCCGTTCCGGCTCTGTGATCCGGTCGCACCACTTGGTGATGGGTTTCATGAGCGCGACTTGGTCGAATTCCTGGAATGCACCCATACCAGCATTGGCCCGCTTCGAACTGCAGCCCACCGCAATAACGGGGAGGCATGCCGAGTACGCCTCCAGAATCCCGGAAGCGAGATTGGACACGCCGGGACCGCTGGGACCGTAACAGAGACCCGGCCGACCCGTGAGGCGGGCGTAGCCCATGGCCATAAACGGGCCGGCGCTTTCCTCTCTCACAAGGACCGTTCGGATTTCCGGTGCATCAAGAAGAGCGTCATAGAAGAGGTCTCCCCCGGGCAGGCCGAAGACGTATTCGGTCTTCTCTGCCTTGAGGGCCGAAACAACTGCCTGCCATACATTCATCGCTATCCCCTTTCCTAGCGGACTGTCTGTCTTTTCTTTCCCGCGGTTCTCATCCACCCGTAGCGGTTTTCACCATGGCTTGCACGTTCTCCACCGGAACATCCGGGGTCGTACCGGTTCCCGAGGAGAGAATAAGCCTTCTCCCCCTGGCCGCACTCAGGCAGGCCCGGGTTTCCCGGGAAACTTCTTCAGGACTTCCCCTGCGCAGGGTGCCGTGGGGATTCAGGCCTCCAAAAAGGCATATTCTCTCATCGAGAAGTGGATAGAGCCGGGCCAGATCATGCTGATCGCTCCCAAAATGCCAGATGTCAAACCCAAAACGCTGAATCAAAGCGATGTGTCTGTCCGTGTGGAATCCCTCGTTATGATAGATCTTGACGGCATAGGGGAACTCATCGAATATGGCCTTGATGTGAGGAAGGATGAATCGTTCCATCTGGTCCGGGTTAACCTGACTCGGCACGTGTTCCCCTAGAATCAGCAGGTCTGCCCGTCCATTTGCCTCCTCCTGGATATGGAGCCACTTGGTAATCAGTTCTGTGAGGCAGCCCATAAGGGCTACGATTCGGTCGGGATCCTCGTAAAGCCCCAGGAAGTAACGATCATATCCCAAAATCAGGCCGGCTACCTCTGCCGGGCCCATGGAGATAACCAGCTTCTCCATCTTCTCTCCCCTTGCAGAGAGAAGAGCCTGCATCTTCTCCATCTGGACGAGATAGAGAGGCATCAGTCCTGCATTTTGAGGGTTGGGGACCTTGAGACGGTCTATCTCTGACAGATCGGTTACCGAAGGGGCTATGTAGGGTGCGCTCTCCTCGAACCAGGTGATCTGCCCTCCAAAGGCAGAGGCCTCGATGACCACGCCCAGGTCAGGCCAGATACCGGGCAGAATCAATGCTTCGGGGAATCGCTCCTTGAGCCGGAGTTGCACCGAGAGTTTCTCCTCCACATCCAGATAGTACCGCCGCATGTCTGGAATACCCCCGACCATGCTGGCATGGCACGGGGCATAATCCCACAGAGCCACCAGCGGTCTTTCCGGCAGGGGCCCGCGGACCATGGAGATGATGTCTTGAAAGTCAGGCATAAGGTCTAATTCCCGTGAAGAGGACTGCCGGGACTCTACGCGGCCGTTCCACACCACTCGGTGAGAAAGACCCCGTACTCGTATGCTGTCTCAAGAAGATCCGGAATCTGGACATGTTCGTTTTTCGAATGGGCCTGTCTCTCGTTATAGCCGCCGTAGACGATGCTGGGCATTCCTCCCTGATTATAGTAGTATCTCGCATCACAGGAGGCCATCATCCCTCTCACCTCCACGTCCCTGCCCAGAGACCGGAGCGTTTCGCGCAGGGCTTCCGTGAAGGGATGGCCCTCTGGCATCTGATAGGGTTCGTTCTTGAGCCCTTCGTAGCGAACACGAACATGGTCTTTCACCCAGGAGTCCTCGATTCCACGAATCACATCGACGAGCTCCCGTTCAACTCCTTCCATGGTCTTCATGGGGAGGAAGCCGACCCCACCTTCCATCGTCACGGCGTCTGGAACAATCGAGAAGAAGTCGCCACCTTTGATGATTCCGACGTTCACCTGCCCCGGGTATTCAAAGTCCTCAAAAAGCGGATAACCCCGGCCCTCTTCTATCAGCCTGTCCTCGTACTTGACGAGGGCGTCGATGACTTTTGCTGCCTTTTCGATGGCGTTGACCCCGTATCGCTTGTTCCCGAGATGGGCCTGCTTGCCCTCCACTTCAATCGTGAACTGGAGGCATCCCCTGTGAGCGATGTTGATTCTGTGGTCTGTAGGTTCGAGGACAAGGACACCGTCAGCCCTGAATCCCTCGCGGACAAAGGCCAGGGCACCGGCCATCCCCACCTCTTCCTCGTTTGTCAGATGGACCTCAGTATCACCCAGGAGGTGAATGCCCATGGTCTGGAGCGCCTTCAGGGCAAAGAAGATTGAGACGATTGCAGCCTTGTCGTCCACGGCTCCCCGGCCGTAAACCAGATCCTCCTCCACCCTGGGCTCAAAGGCCTCTTTCCAGTCCCCCGGCCCTACGACATCCACGTGTGCGCAGGCGATAAGGCTCTTTCCATCCCCTCTTCCCTTCCAGAAATACCGTGTCTGGGGCCGGTCTTGAAAGGGCACCTTGATGCCGGAGGCGAAATCCGGATCTGATCGGAGGGATTCCTTGATGGGGATGAGCCGGGCCTCACCCTCCAACCGAGAGAACCGCTTGCAGAGTTCTTTCTGAATCTCACCCTCCTGCCCGGAAATACTCGGAATCGCGACGAGATCACAGAGCATCCTTACCGCCTCGTCCCGGAACGACAGGATCTGTTCTTTCAACTTCCCAAACAGCACTCTCTTCTCCATGGTCTCGCCTCCCTCTGGTTTTTCCTGCCGAGATCCGATATAGATACAACAATTTGGGAGTGGCCTGCAACCCTCGGCCGCCACTTCAACGAAGTTTCCGGCTGCAACTGTCATGGCAGGCAAGGGGGAGCGGGGGTACGGTTTTCTTGCCAGACAAAAGGGGAGGAAGAGATGAGCCTTTGTCCACTCCACGAAAAGGCGATCGTCTTGATGCCGGAAGACGACGTTGCCCTTGCAAGGGCAGACATACCCTCCAGGACGACTCTCGAGTATCGGGGGGGGATGATTCTAGTGAGGGAGACCATTAAAGGGGGACACAAGTTCGCCTTGAGGGAGATCCCCCGCTCCGCTCCGGTCCGGAAGTACGGACAGATTATCGGTTTTGCCACTCAGAAGATCAGGCCGGGGGACCACGTTCACATCCACAATGTGGAAGCCGGCAGCTTTGCCCGAGACCAGGATTTTGCCACGGAGGTCAAGCCGCCGGTGGCCGGCCAGGCGGCCAAGACGAGGACGTTTCTCGGTTTTCAGAGAGCCGATGGCCGGGTCGGGACAAGAAACTGTATCGCCGTCATCTCCACGTGTAACTGTTCGGCCTCGGTCACCCGCCGGATCGCCCGTCATTTTCGAGTAGGAGGGCTCGAGGCGTTCCCCAACGTGGACTCTGTTTTTCCTGTCTGCCATCACAGCGGGTGCGGCATGCCCATGGGAGGAGAGGATCATGAGAGGCTCCAGCTGATCCTGGCAGGCTTTGCGACCCACCCCAATATAGCCGGGTACCTCCTTGTGGGACTCGGCTGTGAAATGAATCAGGCCAGCAGCCTCGTCGAGGCCAAGGGATTGACCTGTCCCAACCTGCCCCTCTTTCAACACCCCCCTATCGTGAACATCCAAGAGACCGGTGGAACCCAAGAGGCGGTGGAAAAAGGTGTGAAAATCGTTTTGGAGATGCTACCCCATGCGAACGAGGCGCGGCGAACTCCTCAACCTGTCTCCTCGATCTGCCTGGCCACACAGTGTGGAGGCAGTGACGCTGATTCCGGCATCACGGCAAACCCTGCCCTGGGCTTGGCCGCTGACGAACTGGTCCGTTGTGGGGGAACGGTGATCCTCGGAGAGACGGCGGAGCTGTACGGGGCCGAGCACCTCCTCACCAGGCGGGCCAGGGACGAGGGAGTGGGGAGAAGGCTCCTGGAACGGATCCGATGGTGGGAAACATACACTCGCCTCTTCCATTCGGAACTCGACAATAACCTCTCCCCCGGCAACAAGAAGGGAGGGTTGACCACGATCTACGAGAAGTCTTTGGGTGCCGTAGCCAAGGGAGGGAATACACCTCTCAATGCGGTCTACCTGTACGGGGAGAGGGTGGCCGAGAAAGGGCTGGTGATGATGGATACCCCGAGTCATGATCCCACGTCTGTGACCGGGATGGTTGCGGGGGGGGCGAATGTGGTTGTCTTCACCACGGGACGGGGCTCGGTGTTTGGGTTCAAGCCGGCTCCGGTGATCAAGGTCGCATCCAATTCTCGGCTCTACAGGAAGATGATAGGCGACATGGATATCAACGCCGGAGTGGTTCTGGAGGGAGAACCGATCGGTTCGGTTGGCCGGGAGATTTTCGAACGGATTATCGCCGTGGCGTCTGGTGAGAGAACAAAAAGCGAACTCCAGGGTTTGGGTGAAGAGGAGTTCGTTCCCTGGATCCTGGGACCGATGCAGTAAACACTGCGGATCGGCAGATGCCCCCACTGCGAGCGGGCCAGGGGAGCCTGAATCGGCCCGCACAGCCTCTCTTGCATCAAGGATGCTCGGGTTCGAGGCAGTTGCTGCCGTCCCCGGGACAATCGATGGTACAGGTAAATACGGCCGTCTCGGTCTTGCTCGGGTTTTCAAGGGAATGACCTTCCCATGTATAGGTGTATATCACGTCTCCCGGTCCGACTCTTGCGGCCTCCGTTTCGCTTTTGAAGATCAAAGACCCTTCCAGGACAAAGACGGCCTCTACGTACTCATGGGCGTGGAAGGGGATCTTTCCTCCCGGTTTCATGGTGAAATGGCGCAAGGCGAAGTTGTGCCTGTACTCAGGCCCTCCGTACCGGTTATGGACCAGCCACCGGATGGATGTTCCGGTTATGTCGAGGGGCTTGCCCTCATGGAGAACGGTCTTCAGGGAAATCTCAGGTACCTCTTTGACATTTCTAACCAGCATGGCTTCTTCCCCCTGTTGAGCAGATTTTGTGAGCCGACCGTTTACAGCCCTTTTCGAGCAGGCTGCCCGGCCTTAATAAAACAGCAAAAATCCCCTCATTGTCAACAGGTGTGGAGGTCCCGGGTCTCCCGCCTATGGAAAGGGCCGGATCCGGATCTCCTCCGGGTTTCGAACACTTCTGCCGGGCAGGAGGCGGCCGGTCCCTGGGAGAGACTTTTCTTTGAGACCGCTTGACAAGATCTGGAACAAAGCCCTAAGCTTTAAGAAAAAACCCTTTTCCGGAAGAGACGGTGTGAAGGAGGAACCATGGTCAGAGTGCTAAAGTGGTTGGGAATCATCATAGGAGCCCTGGTTTTGCTTCTCTTTGTTTTTGCACTCCTACTCCCCCGAATCGTGGATTTCAACAAATACAAACCCGCTATCCAGAGCATGGTGACAGAATCCACTGGTAGAGCCTTTTCTATCGGGGGAGATATCCAGCTTACCGTGTTCCCCTGGGCCGGACTGTCCCTGTCGGACATACATCTCGGCAATGCGAAGGGGTTCAGGGAAGAAGACTTCCTCTCCCTGGACCGGCTCGAGGTGAGAGTCAAACTGCTCCCCCTGATCTTCAAGGAGATCGACGTGAGGCGGTTTATCCTGAAAAGTCCCAGGGTCGTGCTTGAAAGAGATGAGGCCGGCCGGGGAAACTGGCAGGATCTCACCGGGAGAGCAGAGCAAAAGAAGACCAGGAAGAAGCCTGCCTCCAAGGAGAAACCCTCCCCTGGGATCAAGAAACTCACGGTGGGGGAGTTTGCCGTGACCTCCGGAGAACTACTCTGGTTAGATCGCCGGAAGGGCACCGAGCAGCGGCTCACGGAAGTCGACCTGGGGCTGCACCCGATCTCCCTGGATCGACCCATCTCCCTTGATCTCTCTGCACGGCTGAACGGGCGGCCTATCCGGATCAAAGGCAGGGTAGGCCCTCTCGGGGTGTCTTTGGGAAGAGAGAAGATTCCCTTTTCTTTAGAAGTACGGGGACTGGACGTGTTGGTGGCCCGGGTCAGGGGTTTTCTGGCCGGGTTGGATGAGGGACCTCGATTCGAAATAGCCGTTGAGACCGACCCTTTCTCTCCCCGGAAACTGGCAAAGGCCTTAGGTTCTGATCTTTCCAAGAAGATGAGATCCCCCGATGCCTTCAAGGAGATGGCTCTTAAGGTAACCGCAACCGGGACATCCAAGGCGGTGGACTTGAAGGGAGGGGTCTTAAAGCTGGACGGTTCCACAATGAATTTCGACGTGGAGGCGAGCCAATTTGAGAAGCCTGTGTGCAAGTTCGACCTTGCCGTGGACAGGATCGATGTGGACCGGTATCTACCTGCTTCGGCCGGAAGCGAAGACAAAGAAAAACACGGGGGAGGTACGAAAGGGGAGGGGAAACCCCGGTTTGCTTTCCCCCGGAAGGCCGTGGTGGAAGGGGAGATTCGTATCGGGGAATTGAAGATCCGGGGGGCAGACCTTTCCCAGGTGATGGCCAGAGTCGAGATGCGGGAAGGGATCATCCGGGTGGACCCCTTTTCCATGAGTCTTTACGGTGGCAAGCTTTCCGGTATCTTTACGGGGAATCTTCAGCAGGAGAGACCGAGGATCAGAATCGTCTCCGGGATGGAGCATGTGGATGCAGGTCCTTTGCTGAAAGACCTCGGCTACACGGACAGGATCCAAGGGCTCATCGATTTCAGTGGAGATATCTCGTTCAGGGGTACAGAGCCAGAGCAGATAAGGGAGACACTAAACGGGAAGGGTCAGTTCTCTTTCACCGACGGGGCCATTGTAGGATTCGACATTGTCCAGATGGTTCGAAACGTGAAGGCCGTTTTCGGGATGGAGAAAACCGAGAGGCTCAAGACCGAGTTCTCAGAACTCAGGGGTAAGTTCACCTTGAAGGACGGCCTGCTCGTCAACCCCTCCACCTACCTGGCCTCTCCCCTTTTGAGGGTGGTGGGCAGGGGAAGGATCGACCTGCCACGGGAGACAATCGAATACAGGGTGGAGCCCAAGTTCGTGGCTACTCTACAGGGGCAGGGCGACAGCGGTTTGAGGAAAGGGTTCATGGTTCCCGTTGAGATCTCCGGGACAATCTCTCACCCAAGATTCAGGCCGGACCTATCCGGTCTTCTGGAGAGTGAAAAGGTGATGGAGGCGGCCCCGAAGATCCTGGAGGATCTGGTGGGTAAAGAAGGGGGCGGAGAGGCAACAAAGCAGAAAGCCCTGAAGATCCTGGAAGACCTGACCCAGGGAAAGCAAAGCACGGAGGGTGGCCTCCAAGAGTTGATCCCAGGGCTTTTCTCTTCGGGCAAGAAGGAGTGAAACAGAGGGGAACCCGGTATACCCCTATACCGAGAGACTCCGGGATACCGGAAATCCGACTCCCGGGACCGGGGGAGGCATGGCCGGCAACACGGGTTTGCGCTACAGGGGCCGATCCCGCAAGAAAAGGGCCATGGCGACAATGAGCAACCCGTTTAGCCCGACAAAATACCAGAGCCACCAGGGAAAACCGAGAATCAGAGGCGTGGCCGATCCCCATGACCAGTAATCGATTCCCAGGAGGAAGAGTACTGCAAACACGGCGCCCCCTGTGACAGCCTTTTTTCGTCCGATTGGTCTCCCACCGATGCTTCCAGGCAGTTCCGGTTCCGCCGAGGGCCTGCCCCTTTGGAGAAGGCTCACCACTATAATGACGACACTCGTGACGAGGAGCACCGGAACAACCGGGAGGAACCCCAAGGTGGGAAGCCAGCCCAGAGCGTAGAGTACAACCATGGTCTCCCCGATCAGGATGGAGAGACCTGCACCAAGGGCCGTAGCCCTTGGCCAGTAGAGTCCGGCGACGAGGGTGGGGAAGAGGACAGCGAGGCCCGTGAAGGTCTGGGTCGCAATTGTCAGAATCGTACTCGGCGGCCTATAGGCTATGGCCAGGCCGGCTACGGCCAGGACGATAACAAAGATCCTGCCGATCTTCTGCTGGTTTTTCGCGCCGTGAGGCCTTCGCGGGATATCTCTGGCAAACATCGAACTCAGGGTCAATAGCTGTGAATCGAGAGTCGACATGAGTGCAGCCAGCCCGGCGGTGAGGACGAGAGCGCCTATCCAGTTGTCTGCCAGTTGCTGCATGAGAAGAGGCAGGATCCTGTCGGCCTCTTTCCCTTTGAGCCCGGGCAGGGAGAGACGTCCGATCACTCCGATGGATACGGGAAGGAGAAAGAGAAGGCCCGTGACCAGAGGATAGGTGAGCATCGTGATATCGAGAGAACGGCGGTCCTTGGCTGCAAAGAATCTCTGGAATAGTTGTGGGAACAGAGGATCGCATAGAAACCAGAGAATCATATAGCTGAACCAGATACCCAGGGGGAAGGCGTTGTTGGGGCCCGGTCTCGAGTAGAGATCCGGGAAGCGATGAAAGGCGGTGAGATTGGCCCGTATCAAGCCGCCGTGGGGAGCAGCGGCGATCATTAGAGCAGTGATCATCAGAAGAATCATCATGGCTCCCTGAAGAGCGTCGGTCCAAACCACGCCCCGAAGTCCTCCCAGGAAGACATAAGCAACGATTACACCCATGACCAGAAGGGCACCGGCAAAATAGGGAATTCCCAAGAGCGATTCGAGGGCGTAGCCGGCGGAGATCGGTTGGATGGCAATATAGGGCAAGGTGAAGATGACCATGACTCCGAAGAAAACAAGCCGCAGAGCCCTGCTCCGGTATCTCCTGCCGATCAGTTCGGCGGGAGTGATATGGCCTTCTTTTTTGCCCAGTTGCCAGACCCGCTTGCCGATGAAGCTGAAGGTGACGGCCATGAACGCGGTGCCAAAGGCCATGATGGGGTAGAATCCATATCCCAGCCGATAGCCTGCTCCGGAAAATCCGAAGACCGTGAAGGCGGAGAAATTGGTGGCGGCCATGGTGCAGAAGAGGAGAAAGGGACCGAGATTCCTCCCGGCCAAAAAGAAATCTTCCGGGGTTCCCCTTGCATATCGGCGCGTATAGATGCCTACCAGCGAGATGATAAGGAGGTAGGTGACGACGACAAGAGTTCTCTCTGCCAAAGGTCGGCCCCTCCAGTGGAAAAGCCACCCAGAGTCTGGGTGGCCTTCGCCTGAACATGACCCTAACGGAACAGCTCTGCCGGCAATACCCTTCCCGGCGGATTTACTGCAGGGTCAAGTAAAACAGAAAAAGGGTTTCGAGTCAACCCCCGCCCTCGACGAGCAGCGGTTCCGCAACTGAAATTTCAAACACGCCTAAATTTTCAATTTTATAATCTTTTTTCTTCCGAATAATTACCGAGCAGATTCGTTCCCGGCTGAAGCCCTATGTCAGTTACAGAGAGTTTGTCAGGGGCACCTTATCGGTGAGAGAACGGGTCTGTGGAAAACCGAATTGTAAATGTAGAAGGGGAACCAAACATGTCTCGCTTTTTCTGAGCCGAAGCAAAGACGGCAAGATCGAGCAGCTCTATATCCCCAAGAACAAGGAGGAGCTGGTACGCAGGTGGGTGCAAAACTACCGCGATGTTCAGCAGTTGCTCGAGAAGATATCCTCCCTCTATTGGAATAGGTTAAAGGAAAAGGGGTAAGCGATTCTCAGGCGTTTTCTCCACTATGTAGAGAAGGTCTATCAGTTTCGCGCTCTGCTCGGCAGTATCGCCGACAGGCGGACAAGGCCGTCGATCAAGACGCCTGTCATATTTTCAAGTGCCCTGGTCATGATGCTCACCCGGATGGGGAGTCTGAATGCCTTGGAGCAGCAAAGGGGCAATGGTTTTTGGAGGAGGTGGCTGGGCCAAGATCTGCCTAGTGCTGATACGATAGGGCGGGTCTTTTGCCTGATCAACCTGGAATCCATCCGTCATTTCACCCACCACGTCTACAGCAGATTGAAGCGGAACAAAGCCCTCAAGAAGACCCATGGGTTTGATGTGTTGATCATAGATGGTCATGAATCAAGCGCAAGTTATCTGCGCTGTTGCCCTGGTTGTCTGAGCAGGGTGATCCACACCAGGCAACAGGATCGTATCCAGTACTATCATCGCAATGTCATAGCCATGCTCTCAGCCAAGGATTTTCCCCTCCTATTAGATGTGGAGGAGCAGAGAGGGGGCGAGGATGAGGTTGGCGCGGCTTTTCGTCTCATGGAGAGGATACTTGATCATTACCCCCGCGCCTTTGATCTAGTCGTTGCCGATGGACTTTATCTAAGGGCCCATTTCTTTGATCTTCTCCTCGCCCATGGCAAGCATATCATCGCTGTGTTAAAGGATCAGAGGCGGGAGCTAATCCAGGATGCCAAGAGTCTTTTTCAATATGAGGAACCATTGACCCAGCTAGAGGGCAACACAACAAGACAGATGTGGGATATTGAGGATTTCAGTTCGTGGCAGGCCTTGGGCAGGGGTGTAAGGGTGGTGCGATCTGTGGAGAACAGGACCATTAGGAGACGAGGCCATTGTTGATCTTGGTCATTCCAGATGGCACATCGAGAATAAGGCCCTAAACGAGATGGTCACCTATTGGCATGCCGACCATGTGTACAGGCATCATCCCACTGCCATCTCTGCCTTTTGGCTAACCCTGATTCTGGCGTTAAATCTATTCCGTGCTTTTCTCTATTTGAACATCAAGCCAGATCTGAGATACAAACACAGCAATCTCTATTTTTCCACCCTCATTTTATCAGGACTCTATGATGGCAGCTATCAGAAGATTCCCCCTTGAACCGGGCTTTCCCCTCGATATCGCTCTAGCAGGTGCCTCGATCCACTAGGGGGGTGGTGTTTTTTCTTATCAGAAAAAGCCAATATCAGCCACTAAATCCAACCTACTCCCCAATCCGAATCTCGCCTAGTCGAACATAACTTAGCCCTTTTCGGGGGCTTAACTATCC
>JAFDHF010000078.1 GCA_019308905.1 Deltaproteobacteria bacterium | reverse complement strand
TATCCCGGGACGATCTCGTGACCGGTGGCGGCGAGTCGAGAGACATCGCCATCTACTTGATGAAAAGATTGACAGGCATGACCAACAGCCAAATCGGACAGCTTTTTGGCGGTCTCAGTTATTCTGGTGTGGCCAAGATTCACCAGAGGTTCTCGACAAAGTTAGCAAGGGACGAGCCATTGAGAAAACGGATCAAGGCGATTAAGACCAATCTGTCCAATGTCAAGGGCTGACCCCGTATTCCCCGTATTCCATTGAAGGCTCAGGTGTACCTATTTGATGTAGTACCCAGAGACCCTCCAGTTCCCGTCCGGATCGACCATGGGAGTGACCGTCTCCACTGCAGAGCTTTTTTTCTCAAAGGAGGTGTGGTACTGGATGACGACGTACTGGCCATCAGGGGCACCCGGGAGCGACGTTGTGTACTGTTTGGTTTTGAGCTCTCTGGATAGCACTTTCCCAAGTGGCTCTCTTATTGCCTTCAGAGATCGACGCCACTGTGCTTTGGTTACGGCCCTCCTGAAGTACCCTGCCGCTGTCTCCCAACTCCTTGCGTATTTGCCCTCGTCTATCAGGGCCAGCCATGCCTCGGCCGCATCTAGAGCCCCTTGCACCGCGGCCTTCTCACATCTTGCCGTGGGGGTTAGGAGAAGGGCGAAAAGGAGACCCACCAGAAGCATCGCTCTTGCTCTTCTTTTCATCGGTACCTCCTCACTAAAGGATTGCTCAGGTAGTAGTGCCACAAGAGCCGGGCCGCAACGGCGCGCCAGGGTTTCCAGGTCTCGCTGATGGCCATGAGCTCTTGCCATGAAGGTCGTGCCTTAAGCCTCTTGACCCGCTCGACAGCTGCATTCAGGGCCAGATCCCCCATGGGCCAGACATCTGGTCGTCGAAGAGCCATTACGAGATAGATGTCTGCCGTCCATCTACCGATCCCCTTTATCTTGACCAACTGAGCTCGGGCTTGATCGTCGTCCATCGCCTCCAGCCATTCCAGACAAAGCGAGCCTTCGGTGATTGCCTTGGCGAGGTTCCTACAGTATCGGGTCTTCTGGCTACTGAATCCCATCTGCCTCAGTCTCTCCCCGTTCAGTTCGAGGAACCGGTCCGGGGTGAGAGCCGGGACGGATTGCCGGAGCCGCTTGAAAGCCGCCCTGGCAGAAGCAAGAGAAACCTGTTGCTCGAGGATTACCCGCACAAGGGTCGGAAAGCCTGGTCCGCGCACCCACATAGGGGGCGGCCCAAGACTCGAAAGGACACAGCCAAGGTCAGGGTCTCGATCTCCAAGTATTCCAAGGGCCCGGTCAAAGGCGGGTTTTGTGAGGCGTTCAACCTTCATAGACACCGTGCCCCGAGGCCTGCAGTATTGAAGAGGTTAAGTAATCCATGTGCCCCTGTCAAGTCTGATGAGAATAGGGACGGTCAAAAGGGGAGATTATCTCCGTCTCTATCGGTTCCGGGGCTTTGCGTGATAGAAGGCCGAGGGGGCTCCGATGGCTCTGAATCGGATGGCTTTCTCGATAAGCAGATCACCGAATCCTGTCTTGGCCCATTTGGCGTGTTCCTCGAAATGTACCTCAACCCTGTCGGGCCCTGCCTGTTTGGCCAGGATGGTTGCGCCATGGGCTGCCGGCTCGCCGGTGACCTCTGGGAATTGGTGAGCCAAGAGAGACAGGGGAACAACGCTTCAGGGTCCGATAATCAGTCGGCCCCGGTCACCCGGACGGATGTGGCTGTTCCCGCGCCGAGGCCGATCGCCGTAGTATCTGCGGCAGCCACATTAATGGGGCTTCGAATACCATCCATGATTGCATTGGCGGCAAGGGAAGTAGAAAGGGAAACAAGGGCGATTTCGGGAATCAGGCAGGGCTCGATCTTTTCCAGGACCCTACCTATACCGAGAGAGAGATCCGGCCTGGTCGTTCTGCTTTTTGCCGACCCGATGGCCTGCGGGTGCCAAGGTCCACCACAACGAGATCGGTGAAGGTTCCCCCTGCGTCTATTCCCAGTCCTTTGTTCACCTTCTACCTGCCGCCCGTGGGATGGAAGCATTGGATTTCCGGGCTATTTTCGGCCTTTCAGGGGAGGATTCTGCACCAGCTTCTTGACGAGCTCCACGGCTCGAGCCGCGTCCGGGCCATAGCCGTCAGCGCCAATCGAGTCGGCGAACTCCTGTGAGACAGGTGCCCCTCCGATAATGACCTTGAACCGGTCCCGAATACCCTCTTCTGTAAGGATATCGATCAGGTCCTTCATTCGGGGCACGGTTGTGGTCAACAAGGCGGAAAGGCCGATGACATCCACCTGGAGATCTCTGGCCTTTTGGACGATTGATTCTGCAGGTTGGTCCACACCGAGATCGTGCACCATGAACCCTGCGGCCTTCATGAGCAGTACTACGATGTTCTTGCCTATATCGTGGATGTCGCCCCTGACCGTGGACATGACCACCTTGGCAGGAGTGGGGGCTTCGGTTCCGCCTTTGACGAGTTCCGGTTCGATGACCGCCAGGGCGGCCTCAGTGACCCGAGCCGCAATCATCAGTTCGGGAAGGAAGGCCTGCCCCCTCTGGTACTTCTCTCCGATCGTATCCATGCCCGTCCGAATCCCCGTGTTTATGATATCGAGAGGATCGATCCCAGCGGCTAGAGCCTCACGGGAGAGTCTCTCGGTCTTTTCGGTGTTTAGATCGACAATGGCTCGAGAGAGCCTCTCGAGGATTTCCAATGGCATCGGTTAAGCCCTCCCGTACCCTTCCTCCGCCTTTTCCAGAATCAACCGGAATTCCCGATCAACGTCCTCGGGCAGTGGCGGGACTTGGTGGGTGTTGAGGATCTGGCAGGCCTTCTCCCTTGCTACCTCCATCACGGTCTTCTTCCCCTCCTTTTCCCAGTCCTCCCTGATCTGGCGGTTGCTGATTTTCGGAATAAAGTGCTCCCTGGAGATACTTCGGAGGGTGTGCATCTCCCCCAGGAAGTTCCCCCTAGGCCCGACTTTCTCTATGACGTCGACGGCAAGGGTCTCTCTGGAGACCTCGATTCCGGAAAGAACCCGTGCCACCATGCCGAGTATCTCGTTGTCGATGACATACTGTTCATAGCTCGAGGTGAGGCAGCTTTCCAGGAGACCCGCGGCATCGTGGATGTAATTGCCTCCGCCTAGAGCGATCAGCAGAGCCTGGAGGGCCTTTTCGTATCCGGCCTGGCAATCGGAGGTCTTGGAATCCGTCATGCCTCCCGTTGCATAGATGGGGAGCCTGTAGAACTTCGCAATCTGGGTTGCCGCCACGTTCATGATTCCCAGTTCCACCGCTCCGGAGGCGAAAAGCCCGGTCCTCATGTCGCTCAGGGATCCCACGTTGCCCCACATTACGGGAACTCCAGGCGAAACGAGTTCGGCAAGAGTAATTCCTGCAAGTGTCTCGGCCGTGTTCAAGACCAGGGCCCCTGCCAGGGTGGCAGGGCCTGTGGTCCCGTTCTGCGGCTCTGATCCAATGATCATGGGCACTCCCAACTTGGCAAGCTCGATGATGATATCCACATTGGTGTATTCCCACTGGAGAGGAGAGACGGCGAGCATGTTCAGGATGATATACGGCTTGATGCGGAACTCATCCATCCCTCCTGCCAGGATCTCACCCATGCGGATCATGTCAAGGGCGGTCTCGGTGCTGTAAGGGGTGTTTGAGATCTGTTTCACCGTGTTGCTGAAAGCAGCGTATGCCATATAGAGATCGGCCAACTTCTGGTTAACGTCGCTGGGATGGATCATTCCCTTGTAGAAGTGGATATTCTCCAGTGCGTCGATTAGTCTGGGAAAATCCCGGGCGTCCTGGAGCGTTCCCAGCCGGCACTTTCCTGTACAGGGATCGATGACCTTGATCGACAGGGTGCCGGGGCCGAAATAGACCCGGTCTTGTTCGGCATAGATGTCATACTCTGGGTTGCGGGCAGGCAGATGGATGCGGTCTGGCGTTTGGGCAAGAGCGTGCTCAACCAGGGAAGAGGGGAAACGGACCACCCGGGCCTGATGATCCACTCTGGCCCCTGCCTCTTCGAAGATCTTCAGGGCCCCTTCGTGGTCAAAGAAGCATCCAACCCGCTGGAGCACATCCAGTGCGGCAAAATGAATCTCGCGGAGCTGTTGATCGGTTAAGAACCGAAGCTGCCCTCCTCTCAGATTCCATATGTCCATGGTCCCTCCGTGTGCGGGTTTCAAATCCCTCCGGCCGGCCCCGCCGCCTGGGCAGCAGGAGCCCGACGGTTTGTCAGGCCGCTGATCTCCGCATCACCATGCTGGATGAGAATCATATCGAATATCGAATTGCCTGTCTTGTAGGTAAGATAATGGGCCGAGAGAACGCAAAAGTCAAGCAGACTATCTCTTGGCCACCAGGTGGAGAAAGGGGGACCAGAAGGGCATTGACAAAATCATCCGGGAAGGATATGGCTTCTGGTATCCTGGACGAGGGCTCTTTTGTAGGCATCGGTTTTGGGGTTTCACTGTAAGCCCATGGGATGATGAGGACCGATCGATGGATCAAGGGGGATTCTCACGGACAGAGGGTCGCCCGCCCGGCGGCCGTAGGAGAAGAGAGGAGTGGATGGACCCGCTGATTTTTCGGTGGCAGGGTGGTACCGGAAGGTCGCTCGACCACCGTGTAAAGGGGCCGGATCGTTTGGCGTCGATCTGGGCGACGACCGAGAGAGGCCATGGATACAAACAACCTGAGGGAGGAGACAGATGAAGCTGACCGAAGGCCAGGAAGAACGAGCGCGGGTACTTCACGAAAGATGCCTTGTCTTTGACATGCACTCAGACATCTCCTGCGAAGTCGTTAGGCGACACTACTACGGGGAGGAGCGGGTTCTTGACACGGTCTTTTACCCGGCACTGAAAGGAGGCGGCGTGGATGCACTTTGGATTTCCACGCCCGCCCACATCATGCACTACCCTTCCTATCGTGGAAACTACCTGGAAGCGGGCATGCGCATGATGGACGCCATGCTTGTGGAGGTCGAAGCATGTTCTGACCATTTTCGACTTGCCACCTCGGGCGCGGAAGTAGAGCAGGCAAAAAGAGACGGGAAGATAGCCGTCCTCCTCGGTTTCGAAGGGGCCGAGCCGGTCGAGAGTGAGCTCGGTAACCTGCGGAATTTCTACCGTCTCGGGCTCCGGGAGATCGAGTTGACCTGGAACTACAGGAACCAGGTGTGCGACGGCATCTATGAGACCAGAAACGCGGGTTTGACCGATTTCGGCCGGGAAATGATTCATGAGATGAACAGGCTGGGTATGCTCATCGACACCTCCCATATCAACAGCAGGGGGTTGGACGACGCGCTGGAGGCGTCTGGAAAACCGATCTATATGTCTCATACGGCCGCGCGCGCTCTGGTCGATCATCCCAGAAACATCACCGACCAGCAGGCCAGGGCGATCGCCGAACAGGGGGGGGTCATCGGGGTCTGCTTTCTTCCCCAGTTTGTCGCCTCAAAGGGGGCGACAGTTGAGCATATCCTCGACCATCTGGATCATTTCGTTGATCTTGTCGGGTCAGAGCATGTGGGCCTGGGGCCCGATTATATCGACTACTGTTTGGAAGTGATGCGCGGAGCCCTTAAGGGGATGGCCTACGATTCGGGGGAGACCTTCAGGTACCCGGAGGATGCAGAGGATGCCACAAAGCTTCCCAATATCACCCGGGGTATGGTGGCCAGGGGATACGGGGACGATGACATAGAGAATGTCCTGGGCCGGTCCATGCTCAGGTTGATCAAAGAGGTCGTCGGGTAGGGAGGAGAGGATGGACCGAAGCGTCCGATTCGGACAGCACCGTTCCGGCAGGAGGGCCCGATGGTGACCCGCACAGTGAGGAGCTGCTGCAGGGGGTGCCACGGTGGATGTGGTGTCCTGGTCACGGTCCAAGAGGACCTGGTGAAAGAGATCCGGGGAGATCCAGACTGCCCGATCAATCGAGGCTGGCTCTGCATCAAGGGGAAGTATGCCCATACCATAGCTCACAACCCCAAACGACTGCTCCATCCCCTTCGCAAAAGAGGGGGGAGTTGGCAGAGGATCTCCTGGTCCGATGCCCTGGGAGAGATCAGCGAACGCCTTCTAAGTATCAAGGAGCGGTTTGGAGCAGAGTCGATTGTACTCGGCTATGGGACCGGCCGTGATAACGAGGCCTTTGTCTATCGCTTTGCCAATACCCTGGGTACCCCGAACGTCCTGACAGCAGGCCACGTCTGTTATGGTCCCAGGATTGCCGCTTCAATCAGCCGCTGCGGCAACCTGCCCGTGGTGGACTATGAGGGTGATCCCGGGTGCATCGTTGTCTGGGGGGCAAACCCTCTGGTATCCAACCCGGATGAGTACAAGGGGATCTACCTCAGCAGGGCTCTTAGGAGAGGGGCCAGGCTGATTACCATCGATCCCCGCCGGACGGTTCTGGCCAGCCGGGCCGATGTCTGGCTATCTCTCAAGCCGGGCACTGATGGAGCCCTTGCCTGGGGAATGGTTAGGGCCATCATAGACAACGGGTGGTACGACGAGACCTTTGTCCGGGACTACGTCCATGGCTGGGACGCTTTCTGCAAGCGGGCTGAGCAGTACAGCCTCGCCTGGGCAGGGGAAAAGACAGGCCTGAGCGAGGGCGAAATCACTTCGGCAGCCGAGCTCTTTGCCAGGACAAAGCCCTCGGCCATCCACTGGGGCGTGGCTCTGGAACAGAGCAGGAACTGCATCAACACCATCAGCCTCCTCATCTGTCTGATGGCCATGACTGGCAACATGGACAGACCCGGCGGCAATGTCTTCTACCCTGCCCCGCCTGTGGTTAGGACGTCCCAATTGGGCGGGCACCGCCTCTTACCCGAACAGGCACGCCAGAAGAGACTAGGGGCGAGCAGGTTCCGCCTGGCCGACATGATCGGCGTGATCAACCCCAAGGCTGTCTGGGACGCTATTCTGGAGGGGAAACCATACCCTGTGAAGGCCCTCTTTCTCGTCAGTACGAATCCGGTGGTCACCCGGGCCAACGCGCGGGAGGTCAGGGCCGCTCTGGAGGCGGTCGATTTCATGGTGGTGGCTGATTTCTTCATGACTCCCACGGCCCGGGAGGCCGACATCGTGCTCCCAGCTTCCACATGGCTCGAACACGACTACGTGGCCGACCTCTGGAAGCGGCATGGATCGGTTCAGGCCCGGCAGAAGGCGGTCCAGGTGGGTGAGTGCCGTTCTGATTATGAAATCCTCAACGAGCTGGGCAAGAGGTGCACCGACCCCGCTCTCTGGTGGCCCACGATCAGGGATGCACTCAACGAGATTCTGGCTCCCTCGGGTCTTAACTGGGAGGAGTTCTGCAGCCGGGGCTATCTCCAGGGCCAGAGGATCTTTCGGAAGTATCTCAACAAAGGGTTCTCCACGGCCACGGGCAAAGTGGAATTCTCCTCAACGGTCATGGAACGGCTGGGCTACGATCCTCTCCCCGGTTATGAAGATCCACCCGAGGCTCCGTGGAGTGACCCGGAGCTGCTCGATCTTTATCCCTGCCAGCTCATTACTGGAGCGAGGATACCCGGCTTTTTCCACAGTGAGAACCGGGTCTCCGGCCCCCTGCGCGAGAGGCGTCCAGATCCTCTGGTAGAGATCCATCCGGACCTGGCTGCACAGAAAGGGATCCGGAGTGGCGACTGGGTGAGGATCGGGTCGCCCCGGGGGAGCGCCCTCTTGCGGGCGAGGGTGACAGACGGCGTGCCAAGGGGGGTCGTGGCGGCTGACCACGGCTGGTGGTTTCCCGAGATGGAGGGAGACCTCGGCTGGGACCGGTCCAACATCAACATGCTCACCGACAATTCCTATGAGAAGTGTGATCCGGCCATGGGCGCGACCAACCTGCGGGTCTTGCCGTGCAGTATCGAGAAGGTGGATCGGGCGTGACTGGGAGGTTCCAGGCACCAGGGGTCTCGGCTGAGAGAAGCAGGAGCCCATGGCACCGAGCCCGATAGCCTCGAGGGAGGGGATTTTGGGTTTGCATTATATGATTGAATCCGCATATAATCATATAGTCTCTTCTTAGCCGGCCTTTTTACAGAAATACCGGATCATCCTCGCTTTGCCGGGTGCGCGCCAGCGGCGGGGAGCCGGATCTTCGGCCGTGGAAGGAGGGGGCTTTGAGAGAGATCGTAAGACAGTTCAAGGCACTTTCCGACGAGACCCGTCTCAGGATCATAGGTCTTTTGTTCGAGGGTGAACTCTGCGTCTGCCATCTGGTGGAGGTACTCGGGCTGCCCCAGTCGAACGTTTCCCGCCACATGGCCTATTTGAGGAACGCAGGTCTGGTGCAGGACCGGAGAGAGGGGGTCTGGATTTATTATTCCCTGGCGGAGCCGGCCAATGGGATCCATGCCTGCCAGTTGCGCTGCCTTGCAGATTGGTTCGGTCAAGGTGGGTACGAGGTCCTGAGAAGAGACCGGGCAAGGCTGGAGATGCTCAGGACGAGACAACCCGGTGCCTCTTGCACTCCCCGAAAAGAGTCTCTCTGAGCGATCTGAATCGGGGGCGGAAATGGGGCCGGGTCCGTCTCGGTTCTTCCGGATTCGGGTCCCTGAATCTGGAAAGGGGAGAATGGATGGAGCCGAAGAAGGTCCAAGAATCGACGGGACCGCAGATCCGTAAGACCGGGAGTACCATCGGCCTTTCCGACCGATGGGATCATTTTGTCGCGCGGTGGGGCATCAGGCGTGAGCGGCACCGCGTGGAACCGGGTCTTTACAGCCTCGGAGAGCCCACTTCGGACTCGCCTGTCCTTGTCACGGCCAACTACACCTTGAGCTTTGATGCGCTGCGTGCCGCATTGGCCGGCCACGACTGTTACATCCTGGCACTCGACACCCAGGGCATCAACGTGTGGTGTGCGGCAGGAAAGGGGACTTTCGGAACAGATGAGCTAGTTCACCGGATGGAGGCGGAAGGGCTCCATGGGATTGTTACCCACAGGGTGCTGATACTTCCTCAATTGGGTGCCCCTGGGGTGGCTGCCCACGAAGTGAGAAGACGATCGGGTTTCACGGTCCAGTACGGTCCTGTCCGGGCGGCGGGCCTGCCCGAGTATCTGAGGACCCACCAGGCGACCCCCGAGATGCGGCGTGTCTCTTTCCCCTTATGGGATCGTCTGGTCCTGATCCCGGTGGAACTCGTCCATGTCCTTCTTCCCATGGCTGTGGCAGGGGCGGGGATGTTTCTCCTTGGGGGGTTGCTGGTTTCACTGGGAGTCGTATCTGCGATTCTTACCGGAGTCATCCTTTTCCCTATCCTGCTTCCCTGGCTTCCGACCCCGAATTTTGCCACAAAGGGGGCTGTCTTGGGTGCGGCGGCGGCTTTGCCCTTTGCCCTTGCCGCTACTTTCGGCCATCCCGAATGGGCCTGGTGGATGCGTCTTGGGTGGGGGGCCATAGCACTGCTCGGTCTTGCTCCGATCACCGCCTTTCTCGCCCTCAACTTCACCGGGTCTACGCCTTTTACTTCGAGAAGCGGAGTCCGGACCGAGATATTCACCTATATTCCCAAAATGGCCGTTACCTTCGGTTCAGGGCTCTGTATGGCTCTCGTCCTGTCCCTTGTCCGATTGGTCGGAGGTTCGTGACATGTTCATAAGCGCGTATGAGACCAACACCCTCCGCTACGATTCCGAGAGGTGCATCAATTGCGGCATGTGCAGTCTTGTCTGCCCCCATGGTGTTTTTGCTCCTGGGGAGGCCACGGCTGAACTCGTCCGCGGCGAGGCATGCATGGAATGCGGGGCGTGCCGGCTCAACTGCCCAGCAGAGGCGATCGAGGTGGAGAGCGGGGTGGGCTGCGCGGCTGCCATGATTCGCGCCGCCCTTACGGGGCGGAAAGAGGCCTCTTGCGGTCCCGTGGATTCATCGTGCTGCTCGGCCCGCCGGTAGGCTGAAGTCCTCCACCCGCAGGCAGGAAACCGCTCGATCCGATTGTCTCAATGGTTCTTGGCTTTGCCGATTCTCACCAGAGCGAAGTAGACAGCACCGGCAATGATGAAGCTGGGTATGGCTCCTCCAAGCTGCCAATCCCTTCCGAGCTTGAAGAGTCCGATGCCAACGGCCCATGACACCATGGCCTTCCAGTGGATTCCCCCTTCATACCAGTAAGCCGTGTGGGCGAACAGGGCATCCGGCAGGAGGGTCCGCCTCCTGACCAGGAAATAGTCGGTCAGGACGACTCCAAAAAGGGGACAGAACACGTACCCGATGATTTCGAGAAACCTCGTGTAGGTCTCGGGATACTCTCCGAAGACAAGCGCCACGATCGTTCCCACAGCGCCTCCGATGAGGATCCCCTTCTTCTCCCCCAACCTGGGAAAGATGTTCAAGGCCGAGACGGCCGTGGAATAGATGTCGAGAAAGGTTGTGGTGAAGGTCGAAAAGAGCACGATAACCATCGCCGGAATGACCAGACCGAAGGAGACCAGGAGCTCGAGGACCATGGCGTCGGGAGTGTCGGAGCCCGTGGCCAATGCGGCTGCCAATCCTATGAGGTACATCCAGGAGCTGATGAAAAAGTATCCCAGCCAAGTTCCCCAGAAGCTCCCGCCGTCATTTTTTGCATAGCGGGAATAGTCGCACACCAGAGGAAGCCATGAGATGGGCATGATGATCACGTAATCGAGTCCCAGCATGAAGGGCAGGCCGCCGGTTGCTCTGTGTTCCAGCAACCTCTGGATTCCATACTCTCTGAAAACGAGGTAGGTCATGATGATACAGAGGATAACAAGGCCCGTCACCGCCACTCGATGAAGCCATTTCCAGAACCTGTGTCCCACCAGGGCCCACAGGGTTGTGACCACTCCGAGCAGCAGGATCCAAAGCCTTGGGGTGAAGATTGGAGATCCCTTTGTGAAAGTGGCCGCCGCCTGCCCGCCGATCCAGACCATGACCGCCGTCCATCCGATGAGCTGAAAGATATTGAGCAACGCCGCCACATAAGAGCCCCGCTCGCCGAAGGCCGGCCGAGTACTAACCATGGTTGGGATACCCCATCTGCTTCCTATGAGGCCACCCAGGGCAAGGGGGGTGTTGCCTATGACGTGGCCCAGGAGAATCACCACGAGACCCGCAGCATAACCCATTGGTACCAGAATTCCTCCCGCCCAGATCTCGGCAAGAGACACTGCCGCCCCTGCCCAGAGGAGGAAGAAATCAAGGCCGTTCAACGTTCTTTGAGACTCTGAAACCGGTTCCACTTCTTTCATCTCGTTTCCCTCCCTCGCCGGCAGGAGACGGAACCGTCCACTCCGCCGGACCCTCTGGATTTCCTCCCTACTACAAACAGAATATACCGGCCGTGATGCTCGGCGCGCACACCGTACCCGGGATGCCGGTTCTTACTTGTTCCATCTCCCTTGGAAGAAAACGGTCTGAAGGCTGCAGGCAGGAGAGAATACGAAGAAAAAAGCCGCAATCCCGAAGCTTAGAATTGCGGCCCACTATCCGCTCGATCGCCGCTTTCCCTACGTCGGAATTACCCGTACAGGTTCAAGGGGTCATTCCGCCTACCCGGAGAATAACCTCTCCCGGATTTCGGAATTTCTCAGCCTACCAGCTCCCCCAGCGTTACCCAAATTGTATCTGCAACCTATGTTTAACTCATCCCGGCCTGCTTGTCAACCGGGGATTAGGTATCGGGAGTTCCGGCCGTGTTTCATGGGGAATTGGCCCTGCGAGTCTTTGACTCTGGAGCAAGTGTCGGTTCCTGAGACATGGGAGGGTCCTCGGATTCCTCCTCTGCCAGGAGGCTCCCAGCCGGCAGAGGCATGGGAGCCGTAGGCTTTTCCTTACTGTGGTATAATGAAGATAAAGGTGGACGTTTTTGGGTGCAAAACCTGCACACTCGGTCAAGACGCAAGGGAGTAGGTGCCGGTCACCGGAAAGAGGTGGTAATGCTGCAGGAGATAGGGGTTGTGACAGGACTCAAACCGAACGGATTTGCCTCTGTCAGAGCTACGGGTGGTGAGGGCTGTGAGGGCTGTGCCAGCAGGGGCGTCTGTCATGCCCTTGGAGGAGGGAGGGAGAGGGAGGTAACCGCCGTCAACCGGGCAGGAGCCGCCGCGGGAGACCGTGTCCTGATTTCCATCGGTTCGGGGTCCTTCTTGAAAGCCTCCTTCGTCGCCTATCTGGTCCCGGTTCTTGCCCTCATTGTCGGCAGTGTTATCGGGAAAACCTATAGTGCCTCGATCTGGGCCGGGGGAAACCCTGACGTAGTCTCGATCCTAGCGGGTCTTGTCTCCTTCGGGGCCTGTTTGGGGGTTATACGCCTGTTCAGCGGGTTTCTCCGGGGAGATTCGAGGTACTATCCTGTAATAGAAAGAGTCGTCGATTCTCTCGAGTCCTCTGAGACGGAGTCCTGGGACTAGGCGGCCGGGCCATCTTGCGGCGGTTGTTCCCTCTTGAGTGGGACTATACCCACGGACTGGGGGTCAGTAGTCGTTGCCCGGCATCGCGTCGGGTCCGTTGGAGCCGTCGTGGCGGACACCGGTCCAGGCACGGAGTTCGAAAGTGATGGTTCCCTCGCTATCCTGAATCTTGACGACCTCCACGGATTGGTTGGTAACGAGCTTATCACGGATCATCTCCCACCTGGTCTGAGCTGGCGTTTCCTGAGGGATTTGGACGCGCGCATACCGTGCCATGGATTGCCTCCGCCCTTGGAAGTTTCCGCCCGGTCCAGGAGTTACAAGGTCCTG
Organism: Deltaproteobacteria bacterium; assembly: GCA_019308905.1. Classification (NCBI taxonomy): domain Bacteria; kingdom Pseudomonadati; phylum Myxococcota; class Myxococcia; species Deltaproteobacteria bacterium. The sequence goes on along the minus strand of JAFDHF010000078.1, from coordinate 3,465 downwards.
TATATGACGCCCCTGGACCGGGTCGTGTATCTCAGTCGATCGGCCCGAGTGCCTCCTTCAGGGCGTGGATGACCTTACGATGCCTCGGGCCGTCGGGGGGCTCGGAGGAGATGTAGAGACCTATGAGTAGAGTGAAAAGATCCGGGCGGTCCTCTGGGGGACCTTTATACATTGCATAGATCGTTTCGACCTCTCCGGCTATCTCTGCCATAACACGCTTGCGAACCCCTTCCCTTTCAGGAGCCTTGGCTTCCTGGAGGAGGAGGCTTAGCTCCTGCTGGGTTTCCGAGAACCCCGGAGCCTGAGGAACGAGGTTTTCAGTCAAGACGGCATGAGTCGGGATGGGAGAACCGAGAAAACCGCCAGGACCGATCTTCATGTCAAAGCCGAGGTATCCGACAACCAATGGCCGTGCGAATCTCTCTGAAAGGCTGATCGACCGGGCCGACGCGCTCACCACCGTGATCGAGCCCCTGGGTACACCCGCCCTCTCCCCGCCTCCGTCACGGAGAGCGGAGGCGATCATGGAGCTGAGTTTTTCCAGGTTCGAGGTGTAGCTGGAGATTGTTGCCCTCTCCGTTTGTGTACCTCCGCCGGAAATCAAAAGGTCAACGGGTCTTGGCAGGCCGCCGGAGACCGATGCTCTGGTCCGGCTCGTGTCCTGAAGGGATACGTTGAGCTCGCCTGCCAGGTAGACGCGGCTCACAACGCGGACATAGTTTGTCTTTTCCTCATTGGACGCGAAATTGGCCAGAAAACGGAGGTTCTTGGATTCCCAGTTCTCTACATCCCGGTAGAGGGAGACCGAATCGATCCCGTAAGTTCGAGCGTCAGAGATCGTTATACTCGCCGAAGCCGTATCAGTGCCCAGGAGACTGAGCCCCACCGCAACCCCATAGACCGGCACTGCCAAATTGAGTCCTCCACCACGCCTGATGGAGAAGCTGTAAGATGGAAAGGAGGCCTGGGGTGCCTGGGTCCACGCGGTCTCCTGACCAGGGGAGAGCCAGAACTCGGGCAGTCTCTTCGAATCGCTGCCGACACCGAAGGAGCTCTCATAGAAGCGCGCATATCCTGTCGGGTTGAGCCTGGCGATAAGGTTGTCCAAGGGCAAGAAGCCTTTCTTCTCGTAGAGGGACTGTTGCCTGTCTATCGGGACCTGGACCAGGAACATGTCTCCGGGTTGGAGATCCTCTGTCAGTGGATAGACAGGAATGACCTGGCCAGCCCGGATAATCATGCACCAGTTGCGTGCCACACTCTCCAATTGGGATTTCCGGCTGGGAATGCAACCGGCAAGAGCGACGGTCACTGCCAGAAACAGGGCGAGCAGAAATCTTCCGATAAGGCCATCCCCTCCAATGAGAGAAATACGGGTAGCCTTTCCATCCGTTTTTCCATGGGCCACGGAGTTGAGTCTCCCTTCCGACATTGGGTCAGTATAAGGGCGGGATTGTTCCGTGTCAATCCCGGTGATGAGAAGCAGGGAGGGCTTGCAAGGTCTGCAGAGAGTGCGTCGTTTTTTTGATCACGCCGTCTCGTCTGTCCGGCTCCTGTTTCAGTGCCGTAAAGGGGGAAGGCAAGGAGTCTTTAGAGGTTCGAGGGCCGGGATTGAAGAGTAAAGTTCTGGAGGGGCCGTGCCGATAGAACTAGGAGAAGTCTTTTGTTCATTGTTGATCGAGCGGTTTTTCTGCTTGTTTCGGCACGACGCACGGTCAGCCCCGTTGCAGGCGAACCTGAGAGTAAGGGCCGGGGAATTTGGCCCCCTCTTCATAACCCATGACGGCTACAGGCGGCATACAGCGACTCGACAATCCCATGCTTCGCTACAGGCTCGATCTGGGCGAACCTGGGATCGCCGCTCCTGCTCGAGCAAGCCAGAGTATTGCAAGGGTCGGCAGCCACGAGCTCGGAAACGTCCTCCGTTTCAAGAGAAAGGCCGCTCGTGAAGGGGGAGTCGTTGTCTATCAGAGTATCAAGCTGAATCTGAGCCAGAGAGGGCCTTTTCTGGCAGCCGTAAGCGGTCGCTCCGAGGCGAGGATCCTCTTCATAGGAGGAAGACGGGGCGATCCTAACCGGCCAGAAGGGGAATCGGAAGAGAGTCCGCCGGCTTCAGGGCAGACCGAGCCTCTCAAGAAGGCCTTGGAAGGCCCGGCAAAGGCCGCGGGCAATCTGCTTTCCACTCTGTCGAGGCAGTCTGACATTGCCCGGCTTCAGGCTGAGAAGGCCCGGCTTCAAAGAGCACTGCAAAAAAGGGAAACAGATTCGAATTCCGAAAAGTCCGGTCTGCCTAAACCTCTGGCCGGTCTGGCACGTCATGCCGTTTCGTTGCCGGATCACATGGCTGATCCTTTTCAGAACTCACCCGGGGAGGCCGTCGAGAAGTATCGAATCCAGCAGAAGATACAGGAGATAAACCAGGAGATCAGCAACCTCACCTTCGAGCGGCGGCCGGAGGAAGAAGACGCATCTGACGCTCCCTCCGCACAGGCGCCCGGCGAGAACCTTTCGGTTGAGTCTCTTGTTGTCGACTTGCTGGTCTAGGGAGATGGGGTCAACCCTTTTTTTGACACTTCCTGGCGAAAGCGCTGTCTTTTTGGTTAGCCCTTACCCTCCCCTGAGCTCGACCTCCCCCCACCCACTCCCCTCCGTGGAACCTTGATCGGCGAACCGTGCCCGTTGGTCTGCAATGCGGGCAATCTATCATGATCCATACCGGGCCGGTCCGTGCGGGAGGAGAGCCGGTAAGCTGTTCCAGAGCGCCCATCCCCTTCTTACGAAAATCTGGTAGAATAAATATGAGTCTTCCTTTCTCTTCTCAGGGGACGACGGGTTCAATGGGCAAGCTTCACATAGGAACCAGCGGCTATAACTACCCTCACTGGGGCAGAGGAGTCTTCTACCCTCGGGATGTTCCCCAGCGTCAATGGCTCGAATACTACAGCCGCTATTTTGATACGGTCGAGCTCAATGTTACGTTCTATAGGCTCCCCAAGAGAGAGGTGTTTGAAGGCTGGTACCAGAGGACGCCCGAGGGGTTTGTCTTTGCCGTCAAGGGGAGCCGGTACATAACCCACATCAGGAGGCTGAGAGAGTGCGAGGAGCCGATAGAAAGGTTCTCCGAAAACCTTCAGGCCTTGAGGGAAAAACTCCAGGTCATTCTCTGGCAACTTCCTCCTCGTTTCACCTACCAGAGGGAAAGGCTGGTCGCTTTTTCCGGACTGATAGCTGCGTCTCCTCTTTTGAACAAGATACGGCATGCCTTTGAATTTCGCCACGAGAGCTGGTTTGTGCCTGAGGCTGCAAAGGTTCTGGAAGAATACGGGTTTTCCTTTTGTATCTCAGACTCGCCGCATCTCCCTTCAGCCGAGACGGTCACCGCCGATTTCGTCTATCTCCGTTTCCACGGGAGCCACTCCCTGTACAGCTCGAAATACACGGAACAGGAGCTCGTCCACTGGGCCT
>JAFDHF010000077.1 GCA_019308905.1 Deltaproteobacteria bacterium | reverse complement strand
CGGGCCTGCGTCATGAAAGTGGGGTAGACTGTGGTCTTCTGTCTTCCCAGTAGTCTTCGAGGCGGCCGGATTTGATTGTGCAGCGCAGGGAGATGATGGCGTTAGCGCCTTGGAGGGACCATTCCATGCCGGATTGTTTGAGCCTTTGGCCGATGATGGTTTTGCATCCGGCCTCGACGACGCCGGAACCGACAAAGAAGCCCTGTGCGCGGAACTTCCCGTAGCGCATCCGGTCTTTATTCTTCTCAAGGTAGGTGATCTCTTGTTGGGCCTTGTGTTTTGCTTCCGGGGTTTGGGGGAGATGTTTGTGGGCTTGACGGATAATCTTGTCGATTCTGCCTTGGTCCAGGTCCCTCCACCAGCAGATGCGGTGTTGAACAACCTGTCTTTCATTTGAGCCGAACAGAATCTTGCACAGGTCCGACACATGTTGACGGGCGTGGTAGAGGTCAATGATCTGGGTTGCTTCGTAGAAATGCATCTCGGCTATGTTCTTGACCCATTCGGCTCCGTCGCCAAGCACTACTGCCCGTTGTGCATCGGATAGGCCCCTACGGAGGGCTTCGGTGTAAATGCGCCAGCCAAACTGCTCTGCTCCCTCGATGGCTCCGACAAAGCTTGTCGAGTCAGGATCGCGCACAGGGAGGCCCTTTTTGTCGGTTGTGGTTTGGGTGAAGACGCAGCCAAGCTTGACCTCTCGGGTGCGGGCTGACCCGTCGGCCTGTCTTCCTTTACGCCCCTTGAGTTCCTGCTTGGTCATCGGCACACCCGTGCCATCGTAGCATATATAGAAGACAGGGATTGTCTTTTGGACTGGGGACTCCTCCTGGCGGCTAAGGATCTCCTGGCGCTCCCTTTTTGACCACTGTTCCATCTGCTTTCCAATGCCCTCGGCAACCCGCTCCACATCCTTGGCACTGACCCTGATGCCCGCATAAACCTTTAGATCATCACGGCCTTCTTTGAAGGTGGACCGGCTTCCGGCCCGGGCCATCATCCGCCGCAGACCCGGTGATCTGCCCGTACCCACCACGTCGAGCTGTTCATCGCCAGGGTAGCGCGTCCTTTTGCAGACCGGACATTGGAACATGGAGCGCCGGTAGGTCACAGGGCCCAGGATCGTCAAAAGCTGCTTTGCTCTGAGACCTTTGCTCTCCATCTGGCCACCACAGCGGCACCACAGCGATCCCTCTTGTCTACCAGAGCCAATCGCCTCAAGCAGACCAGCCAAACTCCTCGCACCCGCACAAAGAACCGCTGCCCTTAGGGCGGTCTCCCAAGCCTCCAGGTCCACGTGGTTCGCCCGGGCAGCCTTGGACAGAATCGACCCTACCTCCCTGTCCTGCTCAACGGCAACCTCGACCGTTTTTTTTTCAGCCCTTCTTCCAAAGACTGCTCCAATTGACCGAGCCGCTCGGTCAGTACCTCAAACTCCTTGCAAAGCGAAACAAACCTTTTGTGAGCCTCTGTCTGCCTCCTGGCCCATTGGAGCTGGGCGGGTGAAGTCAACCGTTTGCTGGCCGTCTTGTTGCCCTCTCTCCGGGATAACACAAAGTATGGACCTCGCAAAAGGGGCTCCTTCCTGCCCTTGAGACGGACCTTCAGGAATTGCTGATTGATCGTCCCCCTTCTCATGCTACGAATCGATCGCATTTGCTCAAGAATCGCATCACGACGGGCTTCCAGTTCCCGGATACCGTCCATAGCCGCCTCCTATTGTAGATTTAGCTCTACAATACAGCACAACAAAAAAATAGTCCCGAGCAAAGGGGGCCGTTGAAATTGTAATTGGATGAAGCTATAATAACAGCGGGCAAGTGAGGGTAACGTAGAAAGAGAGAGCAGCCGCAGTTCCCAGCAGTTCCCAGTGGTATGGATCTTGCAGTTCCTTAATCTGAAAACTCTTACAGGTGACATATGGCTCTACCCCTTGGCCCATAAGGTGAATCGGTCAATCTCAGCTTGGTTTTAGCCGGGCTTATCAGTCTCATGGAGCAGGTAGTTCCTCGTTCTGGCAGAGCACGCTCGAAATTTGAAGGGGGAAACACCTGCTTTTTTTTCAAAAACACGACGTCGCTCTCGGGTTGCAAGGAGTCCGGCGAGAAGGGGGGTCCTCGAGAGAATTCGGATCCGATAGTAAAGGAGGCCTGACATGTCCACGATGGATTTCAAGAAGATCATCGAGGAGTCCAGGAAGGAGGACCAGGAGGACCAGTGGGAGGGCACCTGCCTCGAGTACATGGAGCTGATAAAGGAGAATCCCTCCATCGCCCAGCTCGCTCCTGGAAGGCTGTACAACATGGTCATAGACAAAGGCAGCCAACCCATCGAGGACTCCATCAAGCTCCCCGATTACGAGGACATGGTGAGGTACAATTTCTTCCAGGACGAACTTTACGGCCTCGAGGAACCCCTCCACGACATCATGCGGTTCTTCAAGGCCGGCGCCAGGAGAACAGAGACGGGCAAGCGGATTCTCATCCTGGTCGGGCCCGTATCGAGCGGGAAATCCACCATAGCTTCCCTGCTGAAAAGGGGGCTCGAGCGTGATCCCACGCCGATTTACGCCATCAAGGGATGCCCCATGCACGAGGAGCCTCTCCACCTGATTCCCAAGAATCAGAGAGCCAAGTGGGAGAAGATTCTCGGCGTCAGGATCGAGGGGGACCTCTGCCCTCTATGCAGGTTCAATCTCCTCGAGAACGAACAGTACCGGGACGACGAGGGAAACGTCCTCTGGGAGAGCTTCCCGGTTGTCAGGATTCGTCTGGACGAAGCAGGCCGCACCGGCATCGGCACCTTCCAGCCCTCAGACCCCAAGAACCAGGACGTGGCCGAATTGATCGGGCGGGTGGACCTGTCCAAGATCACCCAGTACGGCGAGACCGATCCGAGGGCCTACAGCCTGGATGGGGAGTTGGAAATCGCGAACAGGGGCTTGATGGAATACGTCGAAATCCTGAAATGCGACATCAAATTCCATTACATCCTGATTACAGTCGCCCAGGAACAGGTGCTCAAGGCACCCGGCTTCCCTCAGATCTACGTGGACGAGGTCATTCTCTCACATACAAACCAGACGGAGTTCGATAAGTTCAAGTCGATCAAGGAGAACGAGGCCCTCCACGACCGGATGTATCCCATCTTTGTCCCCTACAATCTGAAGGTCAAAGAGGAGGAGAAGATCTACAAGAAGATGATCGAGCGGAGTGAATTCCGGCAGATCCATCTTGCTCCCTATACCCTGAACGTGGCCGCGCAGTTTGCGGTGCTCACACGGCTGACCGACAGCCAGATCTGCCCCAACCCGATCAAGAAGATGAAGTACTACAACGGAGACCCTGTGGCCGAAAAGGAGAAGGACCAGGTGGACCTCGTTGAACTCCGTCTCGAGGGCAAGAAGAAGGGTGAGGGGATGTCGGGCATCAGCCCGCGCTTCGTCGTCAACGCCCTCAACGTGGCCCTCGGTGAAAAGGAAGGGGTAGGATGCGTCAACCCTCTCGATGCCATTCGTGCCCTCAGGGCGAATTTCGAACACCACATCGGCTTTACAGAGGAAGAGAAGACCCAGTACATGGGCCTCCTTGTGGGCGAGAAGGACAGCGTTCTCAGCGAATTCAAGGAGCTCGCCAAGAAGGAGGTCAACAGGGCCTTCCTCTTCGCATACGAGGATCAGGCTCAGGCCCTGTTCGAGAACTACATGAAGAATGCAACGGCCTTCTGCCTGAAGAAGAAGATCCGCGACCCCGTGACCAACGAAGACCAGGAACCCGACGAGAAGCTGATGAGGAGCATCGAAGAGATGATAGGGGTCTCTGAGAATGCCAAGAAGGAGTTCCGCCAGGGGATCTTCGTGTTCAAGAGCGATGCCATCGATCAGGGCAGGGAGTTCAACTTCAACACCTACACACCCCTGCAGGAGGCCATCGAGCGGAAACTCATCGGCGACCTCAGGAACGTGGTCTCCCTTACCATTGCAGACAAGACCCGGAAAGACCCGAAAACCCTGAAGCGGCGCAAGGACGCCGTTGACGCCCTGCAGAAAAAGGGCTACTGCCCGGTATGCGCCGAGAACCTCTTGCAGTTTGTCGGCGATGTGCTCAGGAAAGAGGAGTAACAGGAACCCCGGGGTCTCTGAGACGTAGCCATGGCCATCAAGAAGCAGGACTGGGGACTCTCCCAACGGGGGCTCAAGGATGCAGCCCGGCACCGGCAAAAGATCAAGGAGTCGATCCAGAAGAACATCGCGGAAATCATAAGCGATGCCTCGATCATCACCCGCAAGAAGGGGCAGATCGTCAAGGTGCCGATTAGGGGTCTGAAGACCTACCGTTTCATCCACAAGCGTGAGAGTTCAGGCGGTGTCGGTACGGGGCAGGGGGAAGGGGACAAGGGCGATGTGATCGGACGCCAGCCCACTCCCGACAGGCGCCCCGGGCAACCCGGGGAACAGCCCGGCATAGATTTCCTCGAGACGGAGATCGACATCGAAGAGCTCATCGACATGATGCTCAAGGATCTCGGTCTCCCCAACCTCAAGAAAAAGGCCCTCACCGAGACCGCCATCCCAAAGGGCTGGAAGTTCGCCGGTATCGAGAAATCAGGACCCATCGCCCACCTGGACAAGAAGCGGACCCTCAAGGAGGCTGTCAGGAGGACTTCGGCCTTCGTAGGCGAACTGATGAGGCGCACCGGGGAGACCGAAGAGACCTGCAGGAAGGCTCTGGCCGCCGCAAAAGGGGATCTCCTCGGAGCGGAGAGGATTATCCGGGAAGGCGGACCCGCAGGAGAGACGGAGCCCTTCATCCCACTTTTCAGCGAGGACCTCCGTTACCGGACCCTGGAGAGGGACGTGGAGTATCAGTCGAACGCCGTGGTCCTTGCGATGATGGATGTTTCCGGAAGCATGGGGACCATGAAGAAGTACCTTGCCAGATCCTTTTTCTTCTGGCTCGTCGAGTTTCTGAAGCAGCTTTACAACCGCGTTCAGATCCGCTTCATAGCCCATACAACAGAGGCGAAGCTGGTGGAGGAGCATGATTTCTTCCACAGGGGAGAGAGCGGCGGCACCTTCTGCTTCTCCGCCTATGACCTGGCCATCCACTTGGTGGAGACCGAGTACAACCCGGTCCGGTGGAACGTCTACCCCTTTCACTTCTCCGACGGAGAAGACTTCGACCCCCTGAAGACCGTGGCCTCTGCGAAGAGACTCCTCCAGATGGGTGTCAGCATGCTCGGCTACGGCGAAATCCAGGCCGATCCGTACAACGCCTCGAGGCTCATGGAGAGCTTCGGGAGCGAACTCGATCTCGAGGAGCGACAGATCGGAACCGGAGGCTTCAAGGTACTCTCCGGGAAAGACCCGGCCACGCCCTTTATGGGGGCTGTTCTCAAGGAGAAATCCCACGTCTATCTGGCCCTGAAGGAATTCCTGAGAAAGGAAAGGGAGTTTTAGGTGGAGGCACGGTGGATCCTGATCTGAGACGACTCAACAGGTTCGACGAAAGAATCCAGGATATTGCCCGGGAATTCAATCTCGACTTCTTTCCCCAGGAGTTCGACGTGATTCCCTCCCAAAAGATGCTCGAGATACTCGCCTATCGGTTCCCCGTCAACTTCTCTCACTGGTCTTTCGGGCGGGATTACGAGAGGGAAAAGACCAAGTACGAATACGGGTTCGGCATACCCTATGAGGTGGTTCTCAATTCCGACCCTTCCAGGGCCTACCTGATCAACACCAACCCATTCCCGGTGCAGGTCATGGTGATGGCCCATGTTTACGCCCACAACGACTTCATGAAGAACAACATCTACTTCAGGCCCACCCGGCGGGACATCCTGCCTTCAGCCTCGGAGGCGACGATCCGCTTTCAGAGATACGAAAAACGCTTCGGCCTCGAAGCGGTCGAGCAGGTGGTCGACTCGGGTTTCAGCATCGAGTTGAACATCGATCCCGACTTCTTCATCCGGGAAGAGAGCGAGGAGGAGCAACTGGAGCGGCTTACCACCCCACCGGCCCGGCCCGAGAGGCATGGCCCATACGAGGACCTGATCGCCCCGAAAAAGCCAAGGCGTGCCCCGGAGGATACCTACGACAGGAAGACCCCCCTCGAGCCGGAACGGGACGTCCTCCTTTACATCATCAACCATTCCCCCAAACCCCTCAAGGAGTGGGAGAAAGACATCCTATCGGTTATTCGAGACCAATCCCGCTACTTCATGCCCCAGAGAAGGACCAAGATCATGAACGAGGGCTGGGCGACCTTCTGGCATATGAGAATCATGGACCGCCTCTTCAAAGAGGGCCTTCTCAACGAAGAGGAGCACGGGTTTTACAATCTGTACAACGCCAGGGTCCTCGCGACCAACCCTCGCATGGCCAACCCCTACCTGGTGGGGCTCAAGATGTTCGAGGACATCGAGGACAGGTGGAACAAGGGAAGATTCGGGAAGGAGTGGGAGGAGTGCGAAGACCCCAGGAAGCGGGATGCCTGGGACCTGGGATCGGGCCTGGGAAGGGACAAGATCTTTGAAGTGAGGCGCCGATTCAGCGACAGGTTCTTCATCGAGGAGTTCTTGACGGAAAAGCTCGTGGACGACCTCAACCTCTATCTCTATGAAGGCCGTCAGGAGCACGGGGAGATACGGTACGTGATCACGGACAGGGACTGGCGGCACATCAAGAGGCTCTGGGTCTCCCATTTGAGTACCTTGGGCACTCCCCTCATCATGGTGGAAGACGGGGACTACAAGGGCAAAAGGGAGCTCTTCCTGAGACACGCTTTCGAGGGGATCGAACTGGACCAGGAGTACAGGGAAAAGACCCTGGAGCACGTCTTCTACCTCTGGAATCGTCCGGTTCACCTGGAGTCCGTCGTGGACGGCCGGGAGGTGGTCTTTTCCTTTGACGGAAGCGGCCATACCCTGACCCAGAAGCGGTGATCTCTCCTAATCTCCCGGAACGCGTTTCTCCACTGTCACCGGTATGGGATGTATTGCAGCGGGTTTCCGGTCCTTGCCGATCATATCGATGGTCTTCCACTTTCCCTGCCGAAACCGCCAGAGATAGACCAGAGCCAGGACGATGATATAGAGGGTCGCCCAGACCCAGGCCGCGAAGAGTCCCCCGTGAAAGACCGACACCGTGAGATAGACCGGAGGAACAAAGAGGGTCCACCCCGCAATCACCGAAGTCCACATGACAAAGCGGGTGTCACCCGCCCCCTTGAGCCCGGCGGAGAAGGCGATGCCGAGAGCATCAAAGACACTGTAGACGGCCACCATGATAAGGAGGTACCGTCCGTAACCGATGATGGCTGCAAAATCCCCTGCTTGGTGGCCCCTGGTCTTGAAGATGGAGAGCAGCTGAACCGGGAAAAGGACGAAGACCAGGGCCATGACTCCCATATAGATCAAAGCCAGCGTCAGGGCCGAATACGTGGTCTTCTCCGCCAGATCGGGTTCCCCGCGCCCCATGTATTGACCCACCAGGGTCGAGGTTGCAATGGAGACGCCGATGACGGGCATGAAGGCGAGCATGTCGATACTGAAAGCTATGTTGGTGGCGGCCAGCTCCACCGTGCCCAGCCTGCCCACGAGAATAACGAAGAGGGTAAAGCAACCCATATCGAGAAAAAACTGGAATCCGGCAGGCATACCGTACTTCAGCAGTTTCCCAAAAAGCCGGCTTTCCAGCTTCACCCGGCGGGTCCCGAAGCGCCGGTTGTTCTTCGCGGTCAAGAAGAGGGCCCCCAGGATGACAACGGGCACAATAGAGGCCAGGACCGTTGCTATGGCAGCACCGGCAAGGCCCATTTCGGGGAGCCCCAACCTGCCGAAAATGAGACCGTAATCGAGCACGCCGTTGACCGCGTTTCCCGCCATGTTGGCAATCATCGTCGTCTTCGTGTCGCCCCTCCCGGTAAAGAAACCGGCCAAGGCGCTCTGTAGAGGAACCAGGCCTCCTCCCCACATTAGAATGGAGAAATAGGTGATCTCCAAGTCGATGATCTGTGCCGCGTGACCTCCCCATCTGAAGATGATCGGCCCGAGGGGGATGAAGAGGACGATCGCCATGTAGGAGGCGAGGCTGAAAAACACGCCCTGCCATGTGGCCGTACCGCATGCCCGGTGGTCTTCGGCACCGAAATACTGGGCCACGATGGTGGTGGTATATTGGCTCACTCCCATGAAGAAACAGATGATGGTGAAGGAGGTGATTCCGGCGGGAGTGGCTGCGGCGATGGCCCTCTCGCTGTACCAGGAGAGAAACATCCGGTCCACGAAGTGCATTACCGTCATGGAGGCGGTGCTCAGGATAAGGGGATAGGACAAGGAGAGGATCTCTCGATAACCACCTGGAACTGGTTTGTTCTCGACACGACGGAACATGGAGGCCCTCTGCCGGCCTGCAAAGCACAAAACCTCACCCAGGGCCCGGTGCAGGCTCCACCCGCTCCTCACCAGACCCCGCTCATGGCCGGTCTACAAGGCTATTATTTTTGACCTCAAATCTCAAGGCCGCGGCGAGGTTGTTAAGTCGGGGATTTTTTGTTAACATGCAGATCCCATCGTCCCGCCGACGAGCCGAGGCGTCGACCTGTTAATAACAAGATTGAAGGGTGAGCTCGATGAGGGAAGGGACAGGACGAACCGGGAACACCCATAGGTTCTCCCTTAGGGTAGCTGCCCTGATTCCGGCCCTCGCACCAACCCTGATCCTCCTGGGGTGTTCGACCCCCCTCTACCTGGCCAAGCTCGGATGGGGAGAGGCGAAGATAGTCCTCCGGAGCCGGCCGAACGACCGGGTGCTCGGCGACCCGGCCGTCGAAGAATCCACCAAGGAGAAGATCAGGCTGGTCATGGAGGCGAAGGCCTATGGGGAGAAATCGATCGGACTCGACAGGACCTCGAATTTCTCAACCTTCTATCAGGTCGAGGGTCCTTCGCTCCTCTACGTGGTTACGGCCTCCAGGAAAGACCGCCTCGAGGCTTATTCGTGGTGGTTTCCCATCACGGGGAGGGTCACGGAAAAGGGCTTTTTCGGCTACCGGGACGCCCTGAAGGAGAAGGAGAGACTCAGGGCAAGAGGACTCGACGTCTATGTCCAGGGGGCCCAAGCCTACAGTACCCTCGGTTGGTTCAAGGATCCCATCTTCTCGACCATGCTCGATCAGGATCCTGCCATGGTGGTCAACGTGGTCCTCCACGAAATGACCCACGCCACGGTCTTCTTCAAGGGCGAACTCGATTTCAACGAACAACTCGCCACCTTCGTGGGAGGCCAGGGGAGCGTCGATTTCACAGGAATCAAGTTCGGGGCTGGATCGCCCGTCCAGAGGCGGGCAGAGGGGTTCATACAAGACAGCATCCTCTTCGCCCGTTTCATAGACGCCCTCCGGGGTCGGCTCGAAGAGATATACAGCCTGCCCATCCCGTTGGAGGCGAAGCTTGAGAGAAGGGAGGCCGTTTTCCTCCAGGCAAAAAAGGAATTCAAGGAGATCGAAGGGAGACTAAGAACGGATCTCTACACCGGCTTCGAATCCGTCCCCCTCAACAACGCATCGGTCCTCGCCCTGGGGCGGTATGTCGCCCACGTCGAGGGAATCCAGAGGGTCTATGAGGAACTGGGCAGATCCTTGAAGAAGACCGTCTCCTTTTTCAAGGAGCTCAAGAGAAAGGGGGTCGCCCACCCCCGGACTTATATGGCCCACTGGTTGGAGGAGAAGAGGTCGGAGAAGTCCGCCTCTCCCGTCGGGGACTGAAGCCATCGGCCTCAGCCGCCTTTGGACAGGAGGAACGAGGCGAGGTGTTTCTGGTGTTCCTCTGAAATGCCGACAAAGCAGACGCCGGCTTCATAGCCGAATTCTCCCTGAGTCGCAAGGTAGACCACTCTGCCCCGGGGACTGATTGCACGCCCGCGCACGACAACCGTGAAGTCGTAGGTCTCGGCAGGAAGGAGAAAGTAGCGGCACTGGATTTTCATACCGCCGAGACTGATGTCGCTTGTCTCCCCGATTCTCAACTTACTGAAACATATGAAAGAGATGGGGCAGTTGACTCGAAAACGCGGATACCTGCGCTTTTCTTTCCAGCCCTGAGCCATCCATACCTCTTGCAGCCGTCTGTGTCGACTCCCGTCCCCGAAACGCCTTATGCTAACAGATAATCCTCCGGTTGAGAAGCAAAATTTTCGTGGAGCCTGCTATATCGGAGTTGGCTCGTAGAGCGGGGAAGGGGCAGGAACTGCCCACCCGCGAACCTTGATGGGTTCACCCCGTGAGCTCAGGGGCAATGGGACAAGGGTGTCTCGTGCCAAAACAAAAAGCCGCAAAGTCATACAGTTGTGAGAATCCTCACCTGAAGACTCGGAAAACTCCACGGATTTTCGAGGAGTTCCGGCCCCCTCGAAACCCATGTCCCAGGGCGTTTTGATTGTAGAGATATCTCTCGATCTTTGAGGATTCAGGACCTTCAGGGTTCCAGGCGGATTACCCGATCACAGAGGGCGGCGAGGCGATCCATCCGGCTCCTCTCCCTCCGGCTGAGAGGACCCTCTCCCAAGGCCTTGCCGTAGTAGCCGTTGATGACAGCCGTGTGAGACGGCCTCAGCACCTCCATAAGCCGCTCCAACCTGCCCCCTTGCAGATAGAGAGACACGTCGTTTATAACGAGAATCCCTCTCGGCCTCTTGAGGTATTCCGAGAAAAGCCGCTCGATCTCCCTCGCATTTCTGAGGCTGTAGGACTCCACCTCTTCCTCATCCCTCCCGGTCAACCTCGGAGGGATAACCTTGGTGGTGTAATAGGCTATGAGCGGGTGTGGAGGAGGCACCATCTTGCCGCCGATGCCACGGGTCGTCTCAGGAGCCAGATCGAGGACGGCGACCTCCTCGCTCCGGCGGTCGACCGTCAGGCGCACAAAGTCCAGGGTCATCCGGGTCTTCCCGGAATTCACGTCTCCCAGGATCAGGGTCTTCTTTCCCCAATATTCCTCAAGAGAGCACACTGGTCGGCCTTCCAGTCAAACCACGAGGACAAGCCCGATGAGGCTGGCGCAGGGTACCTGCTCCGGCGTGGAGGAATCGCCGATGGGAACGAGTCTCCACCCCACCCTCTTTGCTATGGCGAAGACGTCGAACCCGCACGCCTCCATGGCGGGCCTAGCCCGCAGGGGGTAGCGGCATGGTTGGCCCGTAAGTACGGCACAGGGCCTCTGGGGAAGGCAGAGGGAGCACTCCCCTGCCGCAAAACCCATGGCAAGGTGGAACCCCGAGTAGAAGGCGTGGCCCTCCAGTTCGGCCACCATCTTCTTGTGCCTGATCTCCGCCGATACATGCCTCTTTCGCCACTCCTTGCCCACAAAGTCGCCGACAGGGACATCGAGTTGAAAAAGCAGGGCCCACTCGTACTCGGCCACGATGGCCCTGGTGACCTCCGGTTTCAAGGGGTTGTGGGGAGGGCACATGATACTGCTGCCATAGTACTTGCATCCGGGGATGAAGCACTTGGCCCAGACACTGTGCCGGATGACGAGCTGGCCTGCAGGAACGATCACGGCGCGATCGGCCCCCAGCTCCAGGGCATGGTTCCTCAAGGCCTCGAGTTGCTTCTCATACGTCATGGTGTCCAGCCTCCGAGTTTCACGAGGAGGAACCGGGCCGCAAGGAATGTGGTGACGGCTATGGCAGCAATACCCAGTACGTTCAACGCCGGGGAATTTCTCCTCTCTCCTGCGAAACGCCTCCGGTTGAGCAGGACCATGACGAGGACGAGAACCAGGGGAGTACCGCAGAGCCCCAGGGCGAGCATGATCACGAGCAGCAGGATGAAGCTCCCCTTGAGAAAGGGGCCGAGAACGCTTACGGCACACCCGACGAGCACGAGGAGACCGAACCTGGCGTCTTTCGAGTTGAGCCCCCAGTGGAACTTGTCCGCGACAAAGTAGGCGCCCGCAAGGTAGGTGGGGGACAGGGTGGAGACCTCGGCACCCCACAGACCGACCAGGAAGATTGCTTCACCGTGTTTTCCCAGGAGAGGTGCCAGACTCGTGGCCACATCGAGGGCGGAGTTGACCTCGATCCCTTTGGGATGGAGCACGGCGGCAGCGGCGAGGAATATGGAGACACTATAGAGGCCGAAGGCGAAAAACATGGAGAAGACCGTATCGAACCGGGCAAGTCCCATGTCGGCGCTCGTCCATCCTCTGGCATTGACCGTGTAGGTATGCATGGCAATGATCGTGATGTGGACCGCTCCTCCCATGATCCCCGCCATGACGACGGCCGAACTCAACCCCGCCGGAATCGAGGGGATAAGCCCTCTCATGATGGAACCCACTGGAGGTCTCACCATGACCACGGTGAGCAGGAAGCAGAGAACGACGATCCCCACCAGGACCTTGCAGAAGATCTCAAACTTCCTGTAACCCCCGAAGATCAGAAAGAGGAAGAAGAAGAGGCCGTACGGAAGGCCCCAGAGGGGCGATGCGATTCCCGTAATGAGGGAAGTCGTCCCGGACAGGGCCTTCATCAGCACCAGGGCCGCCAGCCACGTCGCCAGCAGGGCGTCCACGGTGAGCGTCCAGCCCCAAAAACCGCCCAGGTGGACGTCAACGAGATGAATCAGCCCACCCTGGCCCAGTATGCCGGTCTTGGCGGCGAGATACTGAGAGACAGTCGCAAGGAGGGCGCTCAGGACGACAACCCAGAGGAGAGAATAGCCGAAGGCCGCCCCACCCATGGAGACACTCGCCAAAGTGGCGGGTCCACAAGCCACGGCACTGATCACCCAGGCCGGTCCCATCTTTCTGAAGTATGTCCCGAAACCTCTCACACCCTGAGTCCTTATCGAAAAAAAAAACCGTACAGTCCCTGAGGACCAATACGGCGCCTTTTCCCCGAAAAGGGGGCCTCCTCATACGGAACGCCCGGTCTACGGCAAGATCCCCCTCTTCCTGCGACGCCGCTTCCCTCCGCTGGAATTATCCAGATCAGGTTCAAAGGGTTGTCAATGACGACTCTCAGCTAACCACCCCTAGCGGGCCATTACAACCATAATCCCACTTCTGGCCGGCCTTTGTCAATCAAAAAACCAGGGGGACTTCCCCATTTTGGGCATACCTCTTGTTCCCGGGCAACATTGCCGAAGCGGTGGGTTACCCATCGAGGTTGACCGGGGAGGGGCGATGTCGTGTTCGTGATTCGTGTTCGTGGGGAAGGGGCAGAAATCCCCATCCGCGAAACTCCAGTGGGTCACACTGTGGACTGGGGCGAAGGAACAAGAGGCTTCCACTTGAGAACCAAGAAATATCCTTGCAAAATCAAGACACCTCGGAACATGCGCTCCAAGAAGTGGGGGAACGCCCCGGGACGTCAGGCCGGATAAGGTGTCAGAAGATCCGATGAGAGAGCGGGAATCCTTCAACTCCTGCCGGGGATACTGAGGATTCGAAGGGCATGCCCGGTTATCTCCACAAAACGTTGGATGCCCTCCTTCGAAATGACCAGTGTGCTCGTATTCACCAGGGGATGGCAGCGAAAAGCCTTGGAGTTCCAAATCTCCCTGTCTATGACCACCTCCACCTCTCCTGCCGGGTCGTTGGCAAGCCCCAGGATCGTAACGGCTCCTGGATCCACTCCGAGGTATCTACGGAGCCGATCCGGAGAGGCGAACCCCAACTTGTTCACCCCGAGAAGAGAGGCAAGAGCCTTCAGATCGACAGCCTTCTCGTATCCCACAACCACGAGAAAGTGGCGCCGCCCTTTCCTGTCGCGGACAAAGAGGTTCTTTGTCTTCGCCCCGGGCAGAGGTGGAACGAGCCGGTCCGCTTCCTCGCAGGTAAAAACCGGGGGATGATCCTGGCGCTCATATTCGATGCCGTGCTCGGAAAGAAACCTGTATATGTCCATGATTCACGGATCCCCTCGGGCTCCCCGGAGCCCCTTCCCGGCGATTTCCCCCGGTGCGTCCCGGTCCCGACCCGTCCGAGAGGCGTTCAGGGGCCCGCCCTCCCCCGGGCCTGCTCCTGCTCCACGCCTTGGTCTGCCAGGAACGAGTCGATCAGCCTGCGAGAAATACTCATCTTGGAAGGAAGGCCGGGGAGACTGTCGGGGGTGAACCAGCGAGCGTCCTCGATCTCATCAGGATCCGGGGTGATCTCCCCTCCCGCATATGCCGCGGTAAACCCGATCATGAGTGAATGGGGAAAGGGCCAGGGCTGGCTGGCGAAGTAACGTATATCTCTGATTCTCAGTCCCACCTCTTCCCGGACCTCACGGGCCACGGCCTGCTCCAGCGTCTCGCCGGGTTCCACGAAGCCGGCGATCACGCTGTACCTCCCCGGTACGAAGTGACTCGACCTGGCAAGCAGCAGTTCACGGCCCCGTGCAACACGGACTATGATCGCCGGTGAAAGGCGGGGGAACTGCAGCAGACCGCAGCGGGGACACTCCTTGGCCCTCTCGGTGGGCAGGATCTTCACCGGACTACCGCACCTGCTGCAGAACTGGTGAGTCCTGTCCCATTCCACGATCTGCAGGGCTCGGCCCGCCAGGGTGAAGAGGTCTTCATCGATGACAGTGTAAACCTGGCGAAGACCCTGGAATACCATTCCAGGCGGCGCTGCCGACCCTTGGGCCACTTCCACGGCATAACAGGGACTGCCGTCGAGGCGGCCGAGGTAGTGTTGCCGTTCCGCTCTCAAACCCAAGGCACCCAGATCCGCCAGAAAAGGGATCGCCCCCGAGGAGGCACCGGGAACAATGAGAAGCCTATCCCCCTGGAAGACGAACCACCAGGACGGCCCCTCTCGGCCCGCCGGTGGGACGATACCGGAAATGAATTGTCTCTTCTCTTCCATGGTCTCTCTTTCACCCCTGCCGGCCCGAGATCTCCGTGGAAGGTTTGCGTCCTTTCGAGGATGTGATGCACCCAGGGCGCCGTCCTGGGTATCCAGACCACCTGCGGCCTGACTCAGGACTCCAAGGCGTATTCCACCGCCGCCACCGCATGGATCCTTGTCGTATCGAAAAGTGGAACAACGCTGTCACCGTCTCGAACCAGCAGGCCGATCTCCGTACAACCGAGAATGATGCCCTCGGCTCCCTTGTCGGCCAGATGCTCCATGATCCGGAGATACTGATCTCTTGAGGACGCCTTTATCTCTCCTCTACAGAGTTCCTCGTAGATCACCCGGTGAACGAGTTCTCTGTCGTCATCGGCCGGAACAAGGACCTCCAGTCCGTGCCTCTCCATGAGCCTGCCCTTGTAGAAATCCTCTTCCATTGCAAACCGGGTCCCCAAAAGGCCGACCCTGCCGAGTCCGAGGGCCTTGATCCTCTCTGCAGTGGCATCGGCGATATGGAGAAGGGGCACAAGGATATTCCTCTCCACCTCGTCTGCCATCCTGTGCATCGTGTTCGTGCAGATAACGATGAAATCGGCGCCACCGTTCTCCACCCTCCGAGCCGCGGCAATCATAAGGTCCGTGGCTCTCCCCCACTCCCCACTGTGCTGGAGAGCTTCTATCTCGGCGAAATCCACGGAGTACATGACACTCTTGGCCGAATGAAGCCCGCCGAGTCTCTCCCGGACGGTCTGGTTTATGATCCGGTAGTACTCGATCGACGACTCCCAACTCATACCTCCGATAAGACCGATCGTCTTCATGACTCCCTCTCCCGGGTCCCAAGCCAAGGGTTTCTTAGTCCTCCACAGCCGAAACGGGACGCCGCATCCGTTTTGTCCCTCCACGGCGGCGCTTTTCCTCCAGCCGCCGCTTTCTTGAGACCCCGGTCGGACGGGTTCTCTTGCGATTCCTCGGCTTCTCGGCGGCCTTACGGATAATCTCGACCAGTCGTTCCACTGCGTCCCGGCGGTTCTGTTCCTGGCTGCGGAAGCGCCTGGCGTCTATGATGAGGATGCCCTCTCGAGTGATCCGCCCCCCGGCCAGTCGAAACAACCGGTACCGAACCTCCTCGCTGATAGAGGGCGAATGAACCACGTCGAATCGGAGTTGTACGGCCGTGGCGACCTTGTTGACATTCTGCCCGCCCGGACCCGAGGCCCTTATGAAATCGAACTGGATCTCGTCAGGGTCGATGGAGATATCGGCTGTGACGCGGATCATGCTCCCTAGGTCGTCCCCTGAAGCCGCTGAGATCCAGCCCTGTCCTCTTCTACCGTCGATTGTCGAGACATGAGTCCCGCCGCCCCGGCAGAGCCGCTGCTAGGCACTCAGGGCACTCTCAAAATCGTCTATTATGTCCTCTAACGCCTCGATGCCGACCGAGACCCTCACCAGACCGTCCGAGATCCCCAGCCGCTCCCGCTCCTCCGGGGAGAGGCCTGAATGAGAGGTTGTAGCCGGCCGCGTGACGAGCGTCTCCACACCTCCCAGGCTGGGAGCCACGACGGGCAGTTTCGTGTTCCGGATGAACCGATCTGCCGCTTCGACACCCCCCCTCAGTTCGAAACTCAGCATGCCGCTGAAACCCTGAAACAACCGGGACGCGCGATCATGAGCGGGATGGCTCTCAAGGCCCGGATAGTTGACTGTTTCAACGGCAGGGTGTTCTTCCAGGAACCGTGAGAGCCTCAACCCGTTCTCGTTCTGCTGCCTCACCCTTACCGCAAGGGTCTTGAGACCACGGTGGAGGAGAAAACAGGCATGAGGATCGAGGGAGCCGCCGAAGTGGTTGAGCTTGTGCGTGATCTCCCCGATCAGATCCGCCCGGCCGATCACGGCACCGGCCACGATGTCTGAATGGCCGTTGAGGTATTTCGTACAACTGTGAAGGGAGAGATCGAACCCCCATTCGAGGGGGCGGAAGTTGACCGGACTGGCAAAGGTGTTGTCGATGAGCGACAGGAGGCCGTGGGCCTTGGCGAATCGGACGACAGCCTCGAGATCGGCGACCTTCAATAGGGGGTTTGTCATGGTCTCGACATAGATCGCCCGGGTGTTGGGCCGCAACTTCTCCTCCCACGAATCGGGATCGTATCCGTCAATAAGATCGAACGAAATCCCCAGGGCCGAGAGATCCTTCGAAAAAAAACTGTAGGTGCCGCCGTACAGGCAGTCCTGTGCCAGGAAGTGATCCCCGCTGGAGAGAACGGCCAGAAGAGACGCCGATATCGCGGCCATTCCGCTGGCCGCCACGAGGGCCCCTTCACCGCTTTCCAGGGCGGCGAGCTTCTCGTGGAGGGCAACATGGTTCGGTGTATTGTTCAGCCGGATGTACCTGGTGTCGTGATAGCTCGTCTCACCACGGTACTCGAACATGGCGGACTGAAATATCGGCATACTCACAGACCCGCTGATCCGGGGCTCAGGCTCCCCGGCGTGGATGAGCTTGGTTTCAAGGTGTTTGTATGTCCTGGCCATAGATGGATCCTCCCCCCCCTTTCTCCAGGATCGACTCACGAAGATCGTGGTTTCAGAGACGGCCGTGACCACTCGGCCACGGCCGGTGGGTGCCCCGGCCGCCGGGGATCCCCGTACAGTACGATCATGCGATCGGTCCAGATCGCACAGCCTGGGATTTTGCAACAGATAAAGAAGATAGACACAATAGTCTATTACATAATGGCACCTCGTTCAACTCGACAACGGCCTCAGGGGGGTTCCCACTTTTTCGCGGCAAGGCCCCAGCGCGATCTATGGAGCTTCTTGACCTTTGCACAACACCCTTGTCCCCACCGGCATAGCGGAGGCGGTGGGTAACCCTCCAGGGAGATTTCCATTGACACCAAAAGGGCGTGGTGATAGTTTGAAGATGGGTTGGATTGCCTTCTGGGAGAATCCATGTGGTTGGAGTTTTCAATCGATGGCGGCCCGAAAAAAAGGAGGTGATGTCAGCTTCGGACCAGCCGTAGAATCCAGAAAAGGAGGCGATGGGAAGAAGGAAAACCGAAGACCATTTCCACACTCTGATAACTCAAGATTTCAAGGAGGAGAAGAAATGGGACGCAAAGCTCATAAAACCTTTCTGGTCGGGTTAGTGGTAGCAGGTTTCCTTCTGGGGGGCGCCCTGGCGCAGGCGGGGCAGAATCTGGTTCAGTTGACCGTGGTCGGTGATTCCGGGCACAACCAAAAACCCTGGGAATGGTACAAAAAGGATTTCGCCGAGAAGTTCGGCGTGGACCTGAAGATCGTCGGGGTACCATTCGCCCAGGTTTACGAAAAGGAGAAGATAGAGTTTGTTACCCATACCGCGGCTTATGACATCATCACATTCTACCCGAAATACCTGGGTGACTATGCGGGAGCGGGTTATCTCGTAGACCTCGGGAAATATGCCGCGGAGCTGGAC
>JAFDHF010000076.1 GCA_019308905.1 Deltaproteobacteria bacterium | reverse complement strand
AAAACGTTGCTAGGTTATCATCTTGATCGGTAGCGGCGACTGAAATGATGTTCGGGATTGAATAGCTAGCCGGGTAGGTTGGGAACAGATCATTGTCCGATGCATCATTTCCTGCCGCTGCCACAAAGACGAGATTGCTTTGGTTGCTTAGATTAATTGCCTTTTCTAACGTTGGGCTTTGTCCAGGTCCGCCCCAGCTATTGTTTAGGATTTTCGCCCCGTTGTTTACGGCGTAAGTGATGGCGTCAGCAGCGTCATAGGTCCACCCAGACCCTTCCGCATCCAGGAACCTTAGGGGCATGATCTTTGCTCTCCACATAATGCCTGGAACGCCTCGTCCGTTGTCTCCTACGGCCGCGATGGTTCCAGCCACGTGGGTACCATGGCCGTAGTAATCCATCGGGTCGTTATCGTTATCAACCCAATCCCACCCGTGGATATCATCAACATACCCATTTCCATCATCGTCCACACCCGGAATCCCGTTAGCCTCTGCCTCATTTGTCCATATATTGGCTTGCAAGTCAGGGTGATCATAGGCCACTCCAGAATCAATCACAGCAATAACCACGTCCTCATCCCCCTGGGTTATGTCCCAGGCAGCAGAAGCATCGATATCGTGATCATTGGCGTTGTCTAGTCCCCACAGATTTCCGAGCAAGGGGTCATTCGGAGTTGCCAGGGCATGAACCCTGTAGTTCGGCTCTGCATATTCCACATCTGGGTTCTGCATGTAGAGGGCAACCGCTTGCTCGACACTCATTCCCTCAGGGATCCTGATCCGTTGAACGCCAATCAGCGGGATTTCGGCCAAAAGATGGGAATTCGCCAAGACATGGAAATTTCTTCTTCGAGTAGGTGAGACGGTGCGCCTAAACTTGACGAGAATTTCTCCCGGCTTGTATTCGATCCTATGGAGTGAGTCGCCCGCCGCAATTGCCGCATTGGTCAACGGTTTTGGGACGAGAGAAACAATCAAGAATAGAAGAATAAACTTTCTGGTCATCTTTTAGAGGGTTTCGTTTGTTCGAAGCCCTAGCTGCGTCATCCTGTGGTGCGCCGATGCCAAGAAAGAGGAGGAGCACACAAGGACAGTGCTGCCAGGAGGCGCTTCACGGGTTTCTACTCCCCCTTGGGCTGGGATGCTTTACGCACATAGTTGGGCTCTGCATACTCGACTTCCCCGAACCTCTGGAGTCTTTCAATGACCTCCCTTACAGTCAGGCCACCGCGAATCTTCATCAGGTATACATCCAGCCGGGAGATGAACCTTACCGTTTCCAGACCCAGGGACCCGGCAATTTCTTTTCTCCTCTTATCGGCAACATGGGGCTTGAACTTGACGAGTACCTCGCCGGCCTTGTAGTCTCTTCCCTCCACCCCGAAGTCGTCCCTGGTGGTCTTTTTCGTCTTGCCCGACAATCCCGGTCTCTCTTGACTCACGGGGTACCCCTTGCCAGGCGGAGAGGAGCATGAAGTCCCCAGAAGGACGAAGGCCACCAAGAAAATAGGTATCGTGAACGGGTTCATGAAAGTCTGCCTCCCCTCTCGCTCTACCGCGGGAGACCGTGGGGTTCCCCGGCGGCAGGCGGAGTCTGTATGTTGAGCCGAATCTCCTTCGCCCCGCCGCGAGTGCGGGGCGGGAAGAAGGATAGCTCCAGCTCGACAGAGGGTCAAGACATGCTTCTCTGCAACAAACATGCCGGTCATCATGTGCCAGGCCGGGGTCTTGAAGCGTTTCCGGAGAACCTCCCGGCAGAAACCCTGACCGTTAGCAGACCGGCCGCTGTGGTATGGATTTTGCTGGAGTGATAACCTGGCCGGGGCGGCACCTGTTTTTTTCCCTAATGAGGGCTCCTTTGTTTTGAAGGCCCTGGGCAGAACGGGGCCGGTCTTGACACTTCCCACGTGGGATGGTTAGCTGTCTTTGTTGCGCCGGGATGAGAAGCCGGGATGGAGCTAGAGAGGAAGAGGAGGCTGTCCGTGGACTGGAGCAAGGCGGGGCTGGGGATTTTCGCCCTTGTCTATCTCATGGTGCTTTCGAATCCGGCCTTTGCCGAGCCCTACCTTGCCGGCTACGGAGGAGGGGTGAGTCCGCTCAACGAGGGAATCCGATTCAAGACCTACTTCGACGGGGGGGAGGTGGAGAACCTTACACTGGAGGATGTTCCTTTTGAAGGGGGAATCGTCTTCGGTATCAAGCTGGGAGACTACTTCGAGGGGACCGGGACCAGGGGCAATTTGGGGCTGGAAATGGAATTCTCCCACTTCGACCTGGACCTGGAGGGGCAGACCGTCGGTGCCTCGGGCGCCTTTGTGAACAGTACGGTGACCACCCGGGAGATCCGGGCTTCGGAACTCACCGTGAATTCGCTGGGGTTGAACGTGCTTTATCGGCTCCATCTCGCCGGGGGTGAGAGGTTCCCCCGCGGGAGGCTCCAGCCATACTTCGGCGTTGGGTTGGGTCTGTTTTTTGCGTCCCTCGAGAGCGGCCCCACGTTTCTCGACCAGGCCTCTGTACTGAAAGATACGGGCAGTGACAGCCAGCTCGGTCTCCAGGCCATGGCAGGAGCGAGGTTCTTCTTGACCACTCACCTGGCCTTTTTCGGCGAGTACAAGTTCGTCCAGACCAGGGATTTCGACTTCCACCTCAGCAACTCAGGAACGGTCTCGGGAACGCCCGTGACAGAGGCGACGGAATGGGAGTTCCCGGTAAGGGTGCACCAGCTCTACGGGGGCATTGCCTACCACTTCTAGTCCGGCAGCAGAGGTTACGGCAAAGCCCGTGCAGGGGTTCGAGGCCGGCCCTCGAGGGGGTCCGGGAAAGGGGGTATGGGATGAGCCGGTTGATTGCGGTTGTCACGATTGTTTCTCTCCTTTTCGCCACGGGCGCATTGGCCCGTGAAGACGAGGTAGTGGTGGCCGAGGTGGTTGCAAGACCACTCGGCATCGTCGCCCTTGCCGTGGGGTCGGTGACCTATCTGGTCATGCTTCCATTCACCATCGTGGCCGGGGGGAGGGAGAGGATGGTCGAGACGCTCGTGAAGAAGCCGTACCGATTCACCTTCCGGAGAAAGATGGGGGAAGGGTTGTTGGATCCGGACATCGCCTCTCCTCCGGATATTCCAAGCCCGTCGGGCCGGTAGGAATAGGCTGGGTGAGGAAGATCCCTCCGGTCCGCGGGCGGGCTTATGCCGGGTTTCAAGAACCTCTCTTCTGTGCCGCTTCCTGGCATCTCTTGACGTTTTCCTTCCAGGAGAACCCGGGCACGAATACGGTGGCGAGCTTCATGGTTTCATCGCCTGTGTTCTTTATCTGGTGTTTCTCTCCTGCAGGAACCCAGAGGGCCATGTCCGATTGGATCTCAATCTCCTCGCCCTCGCAGACAGAGACACCCCGCCCATAGACCACGTAGATCAATTCAGGGCGATCGTGGGTGTGATAATCCGTCTGGCTGTGGGGATGGATGATGGCCTGTGTAAAGAGGAGCTCCTTTATCCCGCCCTTCTCCTCGTCAGGTGAGAAGATCGTCTTGATTGTTCTCTTGTAAGGCTCTGGGATCGTGATTCCTTCTTCTTCCCACGGTCTGACCAGTTTCATCGTTTTTCCTCCTGGTTGTTAAGTTTGTTCCCCTTCCTGAGGTCCAAGACCACTCCTACGAGTTCTTTGGAGATATAGGCTACCATCAGAAGACCGGAGACCGGGATCGGCAGGTACCAGAGTCTTCTGGGTAGCCGGAGCATTTCGCTCGACATGGCTCCTGAGACTGAGAAGAGGACGATTCCAGACTTGACGAAAAAAAGGACGAAGAGGAGAGAAAGGCAATAGAGCATGAATCTCAGGTACTTGGCCGCCTTCCCACCTCGGGGGAGCAGGAGTTCCAGGAATTCCACCCTGAGGTGCGACCAATCCCTGACCACAAGGGCGGCGCCGAAGAAGATTATCCAGCAGAAGAAGAGCTCGACCAGTTCGTCGAATCTCGCTATGGAGGTGAGCCTGAAATACCGGACGATAATGCCTACCGTCAACTGGACCGAGACCAGCAGCAGGCAGGTGCAGGTTATCCACTTGAGGGTCTTGCCGATGATTTGGTCGATCAAGATGAGTAGCCGCAACCTTTTCCACCTCGAAAAATCATTGCATGAACAATCTCGGAATAAACAAAACGCTGGCCGGCCAGACGGTTATCAGGAAAAGCACCGCGAGCAACGCGATGAGATAGGGAACGATCTCCCTGATCATCGGACCGATCGGGGTCTTCGCTATTACGGAGACGGAATAGAGGCTCAACCCCATGGGAGGGGTGATCAGGGCGATCATCAGATTGAGTGTCACGATGACGCCGAAATGGACCGGATCGATGCCGAGCCTGCCTATCAAGGGCATGAAGACGGGAACTACGAGGAGCATGATACTGATTCCCTCCAGAAAGCAGCCCAGTACAAGGAGGAGGCCGTTGATCAGGAAGAGTATGAAAATCGGATTATCCGTAACCGCGAGAAACTTGGAGACTATGACCTCTGGGCCCTTGAAATAGGAGACGACCCAACTGAGAAAGGAAGCTGCCGCGATGATAAACAGAATCCTCACCGAATTCTGTATGGTCTCCCAGACCACTCCGAGGAATTTCTCCAGATTCAACTCCCTGAAGGCATAGGCCCCCAGAAAAACCGCGTACAGGGAGGCGACTACTCCGGCCTCTGTGGGCGTGAACACCCCGGTCACGATCCCCCCGATGATGATGACAGGTGTTCCCAGAGCCAGCAGGGCATCCTTGGTGCTGGCCAGGAGGTCCTTTACGGGGGCGCGCTTGAGGGTCTTGGGGAATCTTCTCCTCTGCGAAATGATGTAGACGGCTATCATCAGTCCGATCCCCATGAAGAGTCCGGGCACGAACCCGGCAAGGAAGAGTCTCCCCACAGAGACCCCGGTGAGCCCGCCGTAAATCACAAAGGGGATGCTTGGAGGAATAACCGGCCCGACCGTTGAGGAGGCGGCGGTGATGGCGGCGCTGAAGGTCCGGTCGTATCCCGCATCCGTCATTACTTTCATCTCAACCGTTCCAAGTCCGGATGCATCTGCGACTGCTGAACCGGACATGCCGGAAAAGATCATGCTGGCGATTACGTTCACGTGGCCGAGCCCTCCTGTTACGTGGCCTATGAGATTGGTGGTGAACTTGAGGATCCGCTGGGTCATGCCACCTGCATTCATGAGGAGGCCTGCAAAGATGAAGAAGGGGATGGCCAGGAGGATGTAGGAGGTGGTTCCTGCGTACATCCGTTGAGCGATGATATCGATCAGCTGGGGAGCATGCCCGAACAGGAGGGCGAAGAGCCCGGAAAGGCCCATGCTGAACGCCACGGGAACACCCATGAGTATGAGGGCGATGAGGATGATGAAGGTCAGAAACAGTACCACGTCGGCCCGGCTCCCATCTTTTCTCTGAAGGGTGCCAGATCAGGGGTTGTGACCACGTCTCCGTATGCCTTTATCTTGCCTACGAGTTTTTCCTCCTCAACGACGATCAATTTCCGCACATAGTCACCGGCGATCTTTGCGGATTCCTTGATGATCCGCTGGTCGTCCTTGGAGAGTCTGTTCCAGGATTTCTCGCTCATCACGAGCATCTGGGTGTTATAGACGTGATTGGTCAGGGCGAGATACTTCTGGACCTCGTAGAATTTCTGGTGATAGATCGTCGGAAGGGGGTTGCACTGTCCATCGACGACTTTCTGCGAGAGGGCCATATAGAGGTCCGGGAAGGAGATGACGGTCGTTGTCACACCCAGGGCCTTGTACATCTCCTCCAGCTGAATCTCGTGGGGAACTCTCATTTTCAGTCCGATCAGGTCCTCTGGTTTGTATATGGGCCTTTTGCTGTTCGTTATCTGCCGAAACCCCCACTCCCAGTTTGCCAGCACCTTGAATCCGGCCTTGTCCGCAAGGTCGGCCAGCATCTGGCCGGCGGGTCCGTCCAGGACCTTGTGTGCAAAGTCGTAGCTGTCAAACAGGAAGGGTATCATAACCACCGCATACTCCCTGATCCACTCCTGGAGCTGGCCCGAAGTGCTCAATCCCATGTCGATGGTGCCGAGTTTGATCTGTTCGGTGTACTCCCTGGCAGATCCGAGTACGCTGTTGGGGTATATCTCGACTTGGATCCTCCCCAGGGTTCTTTCATTCACCATGTACTTGAAGAGTTCGGCTCCCTTGTGGGCGGGGTGTGTCGTGTCGGTGATATGAGCGAACCGGAGAGTGACTTTTTCGGCCCCCCGGGATGTCGAGGGAAACCCTGCGAAAAGGGCCGCCAAGAAGCAGATGCCCACCAAGACGGTGATAACCTTTGCTTTCCTTTCCATGACTCTCTTCCTCCTTGATAACGGGTTTTGTTGAGACTGTCTCTCGTCGGGGCACCATCACCTCCTTTCCATGCCATGGATCTCCTACGGGTCGAGACGGCTTCCCCGTGGAGGTAGGGGCTCCACGCGTGTGTCAAAGGCTCTTCTTACGTATTCAAGGGAGCCTCTGAGGACATGGCGGATCGCCTGAAGCGGAGGAGGGGAAGGGTTCTTCTCGGGACGAAAATCCCGGGTCCTTCGGAACCTGCACGGGAACTCGATGCTCATGGGAGGGATTTCCGGCTCTCCTGCCAGGAATTTGAATATCGCCGGATAGTCGATAACCCCCTTGCCGATCTCTGAGAAGACCCAGCCCCTTTCTTGTTGCACCATGTCCTTGAGATGGAAATGGACTGTGTACGGCAGGATGTCGCGCAGCTCCTCTTCAGGCCGGATCATCCCTTTCGAGTAGGAGAAGGCATTGCAGAAGTCGTAGTTGAGCCGGACAGAGTCGGACCCTACCCTCTGGATCAGAGATACACCCTGCTTGCCCGATCCGATGAGGCTCCCCTCTCCATCCCCTGGGTTTTCCAGGGCTATGATCGCTCCCCGTGAAGCCGCGAACGGGGCTAGGTCTTCCATGTTCCGGTAGAAGAGGTCGCTCTTTGTGAGTTGGGATGGGTTCGTGTGAACGATCTTTGCCCCGAGTTCCATGGCAAAATCGATCCTCCGTCTGAAAGCCGATACGGCCCCTTCTGTCCCCAGATCGATGTGGGCTGCAAGGGCCACCGTGAGAAGACCGGCTTCTGAGAGCATATTGCTCAGCTGTCTTGCCTTTCCCGGTGAGAAGTCTTTCTCGGCGAAACCCTCTGAGTAGCCTGCAGTGAAGGAGAGTTCAACATATCCGGCCCCGAGTCGAGAGATCTCCCTCAGGGCTGTCCGGAGATCGAGCCCCTGATAGGCGATGGTGTTGATGGAGACGATGGGTTCCATTCGGAAAGGCCCTCCAGCGGACCTCTTCAGGAATCGATGGTTGCCATCCAGAACCTCAGGGATTCACTCGTGATTCGTTTGATCAAACCCCTGTCTCTCCGCTTGATGGCATTGATGACCAACTCGTGATTGGCGTAGGCCTTGTAAGGATCCGCCTTAACGGATTTCTCGATCGAGGCCATAAAGAGGGTGTATATGGCCCTGCCGAGTTTGGCCACGAGTCTGTTCCGGGTTACCTCGAGGAGGGTCATGTGGAAATTCAGGTCGAGGTCTCTCAGACTGTTTGAATCGTCTCCCAGGGTTTCGGCTGCCGACTTCAACCGCCTGTTGGCCCTTTCGAGTTTTTCGATATCCTCCGTAGTCGCCTTCTGCATGGCAAGGTCGGCCACGCCGGTGTCGATGAGGAGGCGAAGCTCGATGAGGTCCTGGGAGGTGCCCTGGTCGAAGACCAAGCCGAGAATCAGCGGGTTCACCATGGATGGGGATATGCTCTCGGCGATAAACGTCCCGACGCCGCGCTTGATTTCGATGACTCCGAGAGAGGAGAGCATCTTCATCGCTTCGCGGACCGAATTCCTCCCTACGCCCAACTGGCGGGCGAGCTCGGACTCTGTCGGCAGTTTGTCGCCGGGCCTGAGGGTCCCTGAGAGGAGATAGTCCGTCACCATGTTCATGATCGACAATGAGACGGGTTCCCGGTTCAGGGGTTTTATGGATTCGGAAATCGCCCCTTCTTTCAAAGGCCCCTCCTCAAAAAGGATCGATTCGTCTCGGGGCTGAGACTAGATACTACATACTACATCCTACAAATCCATGTCAAGTCTTTTTTCGGTCTCCACTCCCCCCGCCCCGCGGGCCTTGAACTTGCCCAGTCGCCGTCGGTTTGAAGGACCACCTCGTCTTCTGATAAACTCAAAAGGGGGGAGATGAATCTCTCCCCTATCCGGTCGGGTTGTACAGGGGGGATTGTGGGAAGAGTCGACCTCCACGTTCACACCACGGCCTCGGACGGGGTCCTGACCCCGCGAGAGGCGGTTCGGCTGGCCAAGAGAAGGCACCTTGAGGCCATCGCCATCACGGACCACGATACGGTGGAAGGAGTGGCCGAAGCCGTTGCCGAAGGGCGGCGGGAATCCGTCGAAGTCGTTCCAGGCGTCGAAGTGAGCGCCGATATCGAGAGGGGTGAGCTCCATCTGCTGGGCTACTTCGTCGAAACGGAACAGGAAGAGCTCAGGACAGGCCTGGAGAGGCTGAAGCAGGCAAGAGCCGAGAGGAACCCGAAGATCGTCAGGAGACTGAACGATCTTGGCCTTGAGATCAGCTATGATGAGGTTGCCCGAGCCTCAGGAGGGGGGCAGGTGGGGAGACCCCATTTTGCCCGTGTACTGGTTGAGAAGGGATACGTCGAGTCGACCGAAGAGGCTTTTCGGCGCTATCTGGGCCTGGGTGCTCCTGCCTACGTGGCCAAGTACAGGCTCGAGGCAGGGGAGGCCATAGGGATGATCCTCGGGGCGGGTGGGGTCCCCGTGCTGGCCCATCCTTGCTCCCTACACTGCGGGCCGGAGGAACTCGAAGCCCGGCTGTCGATGCTGGTGAGCTACGGTTTGAAGGGGCTGGAGGTTTTCTATCCGGACCACACGCCTGAACAGATGGCCCTTTACGCGAGGTTGGCCGAGAAACTCGGGCTTGTGAAAACCGGGGGGTCGGACTTCCACGGAGGATTGATCAAGAAATCGGGGCTCGGCGTAATCGGTAATGGGGTTTATCTCTCCTATGGGATGGTGGAAGAGCTGATGAGGGTGAAGCGTGGTTTGACAGGGGGGGCTCAATGACCCGGAGTTCTTGAAGGGGGCCTACGGGGGGAACATCGATCTTCTGGAAAACCGGGGGATACTGAAATGGAGATCTTGAAGGACGGACCGCTTCCTCCGAGGATGGTCTTTTCAGATAATGAGGGCCGGGTCTACGACCATCCGAGCCTGTATATGGCCGCCCAGTCCGGCATGAAGAGAGTCCCGGGCAATGCCGACGGACTGGTTCCCCTGCCTGAGGGGAGCCAGATCTTCTCCCTTCCAGGGCGCTATCCTGTCGGTTGGGATCCGGTGGCGGGGCGGTTCGTAGAGGTGGAGGAGGCCGTGATCGACGGTCGGAGGGTCGAGTGTACGGCCGTAGCCGCATTCCTGGCTCCTGGATACCTGAGGTTTCTTCTCCCGGCCACTGCCCTGAAGGGGAACCATCCTGTTCTCCCTCTCTGGGCATACTGCGCCGTCGGGTGGAGGGAGGACGGTTTCTGGGTATCGGGGACCTGTGTCGATTCGGATCCTCACTGGCATCCCGGGTTCTTTGGAAACGACGAGGAATTGACGACGCTGGTGGAAGAGGTCTTGGAGCAGAACCCGGAGAATCGTCTCCTCCGCCACCTCTCTTACTGCGCCTTAGGGTACCATTGCTTCGCCGCCAAAAACGTCTTCTACCGTCGGTGGGAGGCTCCCCTGCCGACTTCTCCTCGATGTAATGCCCGATGTCTGGGCTGTCTCTCCTACCAGCCGCCAGAGGGGTGCGAGGCGTCCCATGGAAGGATTCCTTTTGTTCCCACGGTGGAGGAAGTCGTCGAGGTAGCTCTGCCCCACCTGGAGGGAGCCGAAGCCCCTATCGTCAGTTTCGGTCAGGGCTGTGAGGGCGAACCCCTGTTGGAAGACCGCCTTCTTGAGGGCGTTGTCTCTGCCCTCAGGGAGAAGACCTCAAGGGGGACCGTTCACCTGAATACCAACGGGAGCCTTCCCCGAGTCGTAGAGCGACTGGCCAGGGCCGGCCTGGACAGCATGCGGGTCACCATGGCCAGTGCCAGACCGGCGGGCTACGGGCGGTACCACCTGCCACAGGGGTACGGGTTGGAGGACGTCTTGGAATCGATCGGGCGGGCAAGAGCCCGGAACATCTATGTTTCCCTCAATCTACTGGTCTTTCCCGGTTTCACCGACCGGGAAGACGAGATCGATTCCCTCCTTCGACTGGTCCAAGAGACAGGGATCGATATGATTCAGATGCGGAATCTGAACATCGATCCGGACTGGTGTCTCAGGGAACTCGGAGTGAGCGGAGCCGCTGGGATCGGCATCTCCAACATGCTCGCCTTGCTTAAAGAGAGGTTCCCCCATCTCGAGATAGGGTATTTCAACCGGCCAAGGGAGTCCTTCAAGAGGGGCGGGGAGCGTGAGAACGGTCGATTCGGCGACAGGGGATCCGGCACTCCGCCGAGACGAGGGTGACTCCTCGCTCAGATGGATTCCCCCCTGAGGCATTCCGCGACCATTCTGGAGGCTTCCCTGAGATGGAAAGGTTTGACCAGGGTTCTGTACTCCGGATGACGGGTCAGCTCACGGACCAGCCGGCTTTCGACTTTCCTGTCATCCAGCCAACCTGTGATGTAGATGACTTTTATGTCTGCATTGTCAGCCCTCACTTGACGGACCCATTCTATGCCGTCTCCCCGGGGCACCCTGACATCTACGAAGAGGAGATCCGGATGGTACTCGTCATAGACTCTCTGGCCTTCCTGGCCGTCGGAGGCCACCCTGACCCGGTGTCCTTCCCCCTCCAGATGCTCTTGGAGGAGTTCCCGAATCCCCGGCTCGTCGTCCACAACCAGTATCCTTGCCACGGCAGTCCTCCCATATCAATAACGGAAGCTAGTTCGATGTATCATCGATATCGATGATACGGGTAGTGCCTACGTACGGTTTGGTCTTGTATCGGGTCAATCCCCCTATCTTCTTGATCAGCTCGGCAAGACGGAGGGATTCCCGGTAGATGTTTTTGAGATAGCGTGTGGAGGAGTTATCCGGGTCGATCTTCTGGAGGAAGAGCTCCACGTTTCCCATGATCACCGTCAGAGGCTGGTTGAGTTCGTGTGCCGTAGCACCGGCCAATTCATAGACAGCCCGGTCCCTCTCGGACTGGAGGAGCATCTCCTCTATCTTCTTCCTTTCCGTGACGTCTCTTATCACGCTGAGCAAGGCAGGCTTACCCCCGTACTCCACCAGCCCGCCGCTCACCTCGGTGATGAGCGGCTGGCAATGCCTGGCCGTGAGATTGATCCTCACCGGAGGTTGGGTCTTCGCGCCCGCCATGACCCCCTTGTACCAGGCCTCGGCGACCAGCAGGGACTCGGAGGAAACGATTTTGCCGAACCTCTCCCCTTCGAGTTCGTATCGATCAAACCCGGTCATTCGGGCGAGCCGCTGGTTGACTGCAACGAACCGTAGATCCTGGAGAATCGCCACCCCGTCCCTTGCCTGTTCCATGAGGGTGGTGTACTTGTTCTCCGATTCCTTCAACTTCTGATGGAAGAGATCGAGTCGCCTGAAAAGGAGAGTGACGTCCCTCAGGACGACCAGAACTCCCTCCGCCTTGCCGTTGTCACCTGGGAAACGGCTTCCCTTTGCTGCGAAGTGGAGGTGTTTCCCCTTTATCGACGTAACGCGGAATTGGTACTCCGGGAGGGTCTCTCCCGCAATGATGCGCCGGTGACAGTTGGAGACACGGTGTAGATCCCTGCTATCGACAAAGTCTTCCAAGGTTATTCCCCTTTTGACCTCGTCGGCCTCGTATCCCATCACACCGAGAAAGCTCGGGTTGGCCAGAACTATCCTGCCTCGAGGATCAAAGAGAACCATCCCGTCCTCGGCGTGTTCAAAGAGGTGTTTGTAAGGGGCTTCTGGATTCGAGGGTCGTTCAGCCATAGGCCCTGGTTCTCGGTTCTGGTGTAATGCCGTCTGGATCTCTTTCGGCAGAAAAGGGGCATGTCATAAGAAGAAAGTGAAGAGAACCACGGGGAAAGCAGAGGGCCCGGGGGGTGTGGTGAGAGCTAAAGTGGGGCCTTAGGGATACCGGTACTGCCTGTCTTCATAATAGTGATCAAAACTCGGATGCCTCTGAAAGGGAAACCAGTCAAGGGGCTTTTCAAAGAGCTTCTCCAGGGGATCCAAGATCCCCTTGCCGACCGATTCGAGGGGAATCCCCTTTACTTCCGGGTCGCCCACGGTCCCCCTCACCTGGAGGTAGTACTGGAGAAAGCTGCCGCCATTACTCGTGATGATCTTTCCAAAGAAGGGGACCTTGCTGACCATCTTTCCCCCGAATCCCAGTCGGCGCAGCCCGAGCTTGACCTCCAGCTCGCCGGAAAGCAGATCGACACCGCCCACCGCCGAGATTATCATGGATTCGCTGTCCAAAACCAGATCACTGGTCCAAGCCCCTCCATCCTTGAACGTCACGTGTCCCGTGACGGCTCGGTAGTGCATCCCCTCGCTCTTGAGATCCGGGAGGTTCCCGCGGAGAACCTGGGAAAGGTCGAGGAGCGAGAAGATCTTCGAAAGAACGTCGAACCGTGCGAGTCTCCCATCTGCGAGAAAGATCCTCACTTCTCCGTTGAGAGATCGGGCGAGCTGCAGCACCCCTTCTCCCCGCCCCCTTATGATTCCGGAGGCTGATCCCAGCCCCGTGAGCTGTCTCTTGGCGGCCGGCCTCTGAAAACTCGCCAGGATCAGCCCTGTATCGAGGTTCACCAGATAGGGCCTAAACTCGAAGGAGAGCTCCCCGTTCTCTTCAAAATCGACCCACCCCGTGACGAGGCCGTATCCTCTGGACGAAGCAAAGGAGAGCCTGTCGAGAGAGAGCCTCTTGCCCTGGAGGCCGAGTTCGGCCTCCACGTCCGAGAGGCGGATCTCCCTGAAGCGGCCCTCGTCCACCCGGACGCGGACCGTCCGGATGGACCCCCTGCTCCATCCAGGCAATATCCCCCGGCTCCAGGGCCAGGAGATGACCTTCTCGAAGTCGACCCTGGCCGCATGAATCGATATCTCCGGGCCTGGGTCTCCTGGACGGAGGGCGAACCTGGCCTCGATTGCGACAGGTTCCCCTTCGAGGGTTGCCCGGAGATCCACTGCCTTGAGCCCCTTGCGACCGAAAAGAACCTCCCCCTCGAGATTCCTCAATGGTGGGAACACGGGAGGATAGCGGGCCTCAGCCCCCTGGAAGGCTATACGCCCTTCAACGGTGTGTTCGCTGTTCCTTCTTCGTTCGGTTACGGTGACGGCCGCCGTGCCGGAGTGGAACTCAAAGGGGTCGAAGAATCTCCTCCACCTTCGTGGCAACCCGTAATCGAATCTCTCCCGGGCTATGTCCCTCAGATCGAATTCCGCAGAAAAACAGAGGTTCCTAACAGAAGTGCTTCCCAGCCGTCCCAGGGTCACCTCCAAGGCGAGATCTGAATTCTTCCAGCGACCTCTCAGTTCCGGGATGAGAACGCCGTGCCGCGAAAAAGAGATCTCGCCGCTGATTCCCGCCACAGGGTAGGAGTTCCAGAGGCGGGTCGCCCCTTCCTTTACCAGTAGCTGGCCCTGGACGGCTGCGCTTCCGGGAGGATCGAGTGGGCCTTTCACCTGAAGCCTGTAGTCGCCCTCCCCGGAGGGGGAAGCCGTCTGTTGGAGGACGAGGCGGGCGCCGAAGGGGAGACCCTCCCATGTGGCCAGTCGGGCAAGGTCCCTGAGATCGAGGCGGCCCTTGAGCAGCAGATCCACCTGGGGTTTCCCTGTTGAGAGAGCGGTGACCGAACCCAGGACCTTCACCGTCGATCCCTCCCACCTCCCCTCGACGTTCCGCAGGGTAAGGCCTGAAGGCGAAAGGTCAAGGACCCCCTTGAGATCCGCGAAGATCCCCGGAAAGTCGCGGATCGTGACGGTTACCCCTCCGAGGGCGAGTCTCCCCGTAACCAGGGGAGTTTTTTTCTCCCCCAGGGGTTTCTCGATCTTCAGGTCGACGTCGCCGGTACCCGAGAGGAGGCCGAGATTCGACAGGGGGAGAGCCAGGGCGTCCGGGACGAGGCCGCGGGATAACCATTTCTCCACGTCTCCGAGATTCAGCTTTCCGCGGATCACCAGAAAGAGCAAGGGGTCACTCAAGAGCCCTGAAAGAGAGAATCTGGGAAATTCCAAGCAGGAGCGGCCGAAAAGGCAGTCTCCCACGGCTCCGACGAGGCGGCCACGATCGAGTCTGACAGAGGCGCTGTCCAAACGAAAGAGCTCTCCTCTCCAGGGGATCTCCACCTTTCTGAACCTGCCTTCTCCGCTCCAATAGGAGAGAGACGACTCCTCCAGCGGAGAGGCCAGGCCTCTGAGAGGCCCGGAAAAGGCAAGAGATACGAGCCTCGCCTCGCCCTGTCGTAAAGAGAGGACAAGGGCGCGGATCTTTTCCGGGAGAAAGGGGAGGATGGTCCTCCACCCGGCAACGGGTTGCCATGGAGAGCTGCCATGAAAGGTCAGCCAGAAATCCCCACCGGCTCTCCTTTGGATCCGGCCCGTCCCTTCCACGGGAGGGAGGGGGGGCATGAGACGGATCCTTTGGAACTCGATCTCCCGCCCATCCCCAACCAGACGGAAACGTGCACTCACCTTGTCCGCAAGATTCGCCCGCGAAAGCCCTTTCAGGCTCACCGACCCTACCGCGTCAAACCGGCCCTTCGGGTTCCCCCTGAATTCGACCCTGAGAGCGAGGCGGCTTTCCAGGATCGGAGGGGGAAGGGATCGGACCAATCCGGCCCCAAACCAATCCAGGTCGAGTCCTTCGGCCCTGGCCTCGATCCAGAGGCGAGGCTCCTGGGGGGCAGTCCCGGCCGAGAGGGGCCACACCCGGCCCCGCACAAAAACCCTGCCAGCAGAGGCATGGCCTACTGCAAGGGTGGCTTCCAGGGCTATCGAGAGAGGCCTGCCTTCCGACCGGTACCTGAGGGAGCCGGAAAGCCCCCTGATCCGTCTTCCAGACCATTCGATTCTCCCATCCCTCACCACCACCTCCTCGAACATGGAGAGCACAGGCCGCAGGGAACCTCTGGGTATGGGCATCTCCTTACCGCGTATTCGGAGCAGAGGGTGTTTGAGAATGAGGGCCTTCCACCGGATCGATCTCGACAAGAGACTTCCCAGTCTGGGCCTCAGGACGATCCCTTCCACGCGGAGCCATCCTTCTGTCTCTCCGGCCTTCCGAATCGTCAATCCCCGGTATTCGACGGCAGGCCGGCCCAGCCAGTGGATGGTGGTTGCCTCGACGGCGGCCTCCTGGCCGGGACACGATTGGATCAGGCTCTGGAGGACCCTTTCCGCCCACCATGGGGCAACGTAGAATCGGAAATAGGACGTTGCTCCTCCGATCAGGAGGAGAGCTGCCGAAGCGCCCAGAAAGAGGATGAGAAACCGATTTTTCACAGATACCCTTGCCTCCGTGCCCTGTTATTCTAACCCGGCAATGGGGAAAATGGAATGAATCCTGCATCCGCGGTTCCAAAGGAGCTGCCTTTGCTGCTATAATGTGGAAGATCCAGGAACTATTCTGGTTCTTCCGAAGGCCTCGAAGACCGGAATCGAAGCCTGTCATGAAGGAAAAACACTTAACCGCCTGTACCCTCGACTGCCCTGATGGGTGTTCTCTGTTGGTCGAAACAGAGGCCGGCCTCATAAGGAAGATTCGGGGGAATCCGGACCATCCCTACACAGACGGATACTGCTGTCCTAAGATCCGCCGGTTTCCGAGGAGGCTCGGTTCGCCGAGCAGGCTGAAGACGCCCCTGTTGAAGGGAGACCAAGGGTGGGAGAGTATCTCATGGGATGAGGCCCTCTCGCTCTGTGCTGAAAAGATTGATGGGTTTCGCCGTGAGCCTGCCTCGATCCTCCATCTGAGGGGGGGAGGCTCAAAGGGGGTCATCAAATTTGCAGAGGATTATTTCTTTGCCAGGCTGGGAGCAAGCAGGGTGATTCCTCACGGGGTCTGCGACAGTACCGGCATAGAGGCCTCCATCGATGATTTCGGCGCCCTGAGAATGAACGATCCCCTGGATCTGCTCAACGCCAGGGGTATTGTGGTCTGGGGGAAGGGGCTCGGGGTGAGTTCCATCCATATGGGAGGGCTTGTTGCCAGGGCCAGGAGGCGGGGGGCCGCGGTCTTGTCAATATCTCCCAGGGCCGGGGAAAACAGGCGCTTTTCGGACCGCACGGTCCGTCTGAAACCCGGGACAGATCGTTTTCTCGCCCTCGCCGCTGCTAAGGTATTCCTTGGGAGATACGGGGTTTTGCCGGGAATCGAGGAGAGATCCCTGGGGCTGGAGCGATTCAAGAGGCTTGTGGAAGGCCACGAACTTCGTGCCCTGTCGGAGAGCTGTGACGTTCCGGTGGAAGAGATCGAGAGACTCGCCGAGTTCTACCGGCTCCATCGCCCCTGTGCCACGATTCTTGGCATTGGACTTCAGCGCTATCCCCATGGGGCCGAGAGTGTCAGGGCCATCAATGCTCTCGCCTTTGTCACCGGTAACATCGGGCTCAGCGGAGGTGGTGCTTACTACAGTGTTCCCTCAGGCGAAAACCTCAATCTCGGGTGGGTGAAATCGGAGGGTTATAGGAGAAGCTTTCCCGTTGCCAGCATAGGCCGGTCCATCATGGAGGCGGAGAATCCTCCCATTCGCATGGTCTGGGTTTCCATGTGGAACCCGGTCAACCAGACACCGGAATCACTGGTTCTTTCCCAGGCCCTGGGGGATACCGACTTTGTGGTCGTGGTAGACCCCTTTCTGACCGACACGGCAGACGCTGCCGACCTGGTGCTTCCCTGCTCCATGATGTTCGAGGAAGAAGACCTAGTCGGGTCGTGGGGCCACTTCTATGTCAACTATGCCGGCCGTGTGGTCGGTCCGCCTCCAGGTGTGAGGAGCGACCTGGAGATTCTAACCGATCTGGGACACCGCCTCGACCCGCCCATCCGACTGGAGAGCCCGGATTTCTACATGCAGAGGAGTCTGGAAAGCCCCTTCCTCGACACCACCCTCGAAGAACTCAGGCAAAGGGGAACGGTTCGTGCCAGACGTCCCTTCATTGCCTTTGAGGGTGGTCGTTTCTCACATCCGGACGGTAAGTTCCGGTTTCTCACGGAGATTTCCCCGCGGGAACCCGCCGACTCAGCCTATCCCCTGATCCTTCTCACCCTGATCAGAAAGGAATTTCTCCATTCCCAGATTCTCCCAGAGGAGCACGAATCCCTCTTTCCGGAAGTCTCTGTCGCCCCCTCCACGCTGGCCGATCTAGGAATCAAGGAGGGGGACCATGGGAGAATCGTTTCTACCCTCGGCTCCATGCGTGTCCGTTTCAAAAGCGATGCAGGACTTCATCCCTCGGCGGTCGTCGTTGGCAGGGGGCCTTGGCTCAAATACGGCTGGGGGATCAATCGCCTCGTGGAGGGGCGCTTCACTGACCGCCCTGACGGGGTCGCCTTCTACGGCCAGAGAGTGAGGGTGGAAGGCGGCCCGCCTTTTCGGGACGGCTCGCCGTGAGTGGGGAACGGCCATGTATCTCAGGCCCTTTCTCGTGATTCAACTGCTCGCTCTCCTGACTACCCAGATCTGGGCCTGCCTCAGGTTGAGAACCTTCGGCCTGACATTCATGACAAAACTCGAGGCCCTGGCCGCCTCCGGATACATCCCTGTCCCTCTCCCCCGTGAGATGGCCGGCTATCTGACCCTTGGACCGCTCGTCAAGGCCGGTGCATTCTTTACCTTCACTCTGGGCTTCGCCCTGGGAGTCACCGCCTTTGGAGGAGCCCTGTTGTCCCGCACGTTCGGATTCTCAAAACCGATCCGTCTGGGAGGGGCCGGGTTGATCTCGGGCCTCCTCTGTTACTTCATCGGATTTTCCCCTGCGGAATTTCTCCTGTTAACGGCCATGTTCGGAGCAGCCTTTCTGGTTGTCAGGGTTCCGGGTGGACGTTTTCATCGGATCGCCCTGCTTTGCCTGGTTCCGGTGGTCCTGGTTCCCCTGGTCTATCCGGACCATAGCTTTGTTTCCGTGAGAGACGGCCTGCTTCAGAACAGGTGGGGGAGGAAGGCGGTCGCCTTCTACTACCGCTATTCTCCGATGGCTGCGGAGATGATCACCCCCCCCAGGAGACGGGCCCAGTTTGCTCTCTGGACCGAATCTCGCCTCGGAAAGGAGGAGAGACTGTGGCTTCTCGAGCGGGGGATCTACCTCCTGCCGAAAAGGGAAGGGGCGGACTTGGCCGTTGCCGGCAACGGAGGGACCGGCCCGGCCCTTCTGCGTGCTGTGGAGACGATGAGACCGGACAAGGGGATCGAGGGGCTCAGAGAGACGGTTTACTACTCGATCTTCGTGGGGATCCCCCTGGCCTTTTCGGTGTTTCTGATTTCGGCCGCAGACGCCCTCACGGGAATCTCCAAATCGAGGATGGTCGGTCTGCTGCCCGGGGTGGCCCTCCTTTCGGCTCTCCTGATCCTTCACCTCTTGTCCCAGACGGGCTCGAAGCCCGCCGGAAGCCTTCAAACCGAGAGCGTCGAGGATCTCCGCCGCTGGGTCGGCCAGGCCGAGAGGGNNGGGGGGGGGGGGGGGGGAGGAGAGAGAGGTTCTTGAGGCTTCTCCGCGAAGAGGATCCCTCCCTTCGCCTCTGGGCGGCCACGGCTCTGGCCTATCTCCCTTGCCATGACAACCTGGGAGTCCTAGAGAGCCTGGCGGCTGAAGATCCGGTTGCTATTGTTCGATGCAAAGCGATATTCGCGCTCTCTCACCAGGGCGACCCCGGAGTAGTCGGGTTTCTCGAGTCACGGCTCAGGGGAGAGGAGGAGTGGTACGTGAAACACTATCTTCTCCGGGCGCTCAGGAGGGTAGGATGGATCGGATAGAAGAGAGGTCCTTCCTTGCCACCATGGCGGTTCTCGTGGGCCTGGAGCTCGCCTCCTCTTTTGTCTACGGTCTCCATTGGGCAAGAGGGGTTTCTCCTCTGGCCTGGACCGCAATGGTCCGGTCTCTGGACATTCTTCTCTTTTTTCTCCTCTTCAGAATCTTTTCGGTCCCCCTCGCGGCGGCGGGTCTGCAGAGACCGGTCATGGGGGCTGGGGCCGGGCTTGCGGTCTCGGTTGTCCTGGGGATGGGATTCTTTCTGGCTCTCTTTACGATCCGTTCTCTCTGGGGACCGGATCTCAGGGTTTTCGTCGATCCGGGTCTCGAGGTTCGACGACCCGGCGCCCTCGTGGTTCTCTGCATCCTAGGCCCCTTCGCCGAAGAGATCTTCTTCCGCGGCCTCTGCTACGGTGTGATCAGGGTCCACCTCGGGGTCTGGCCTTCCACGGTGATCTCGGCCTTCCTCTTCGGAGCCGTCCATCTGGTCGGCGGCGGGTTTTCCGCAATGGCGGTGCCTCTGGCCGGGGGGATAGTGCTCGCCCTGCTATATGAGTTCGCAGGGAGCCTGGTGGCTCCCTCGGTTCTTCATGGGGCGGCCAACCTGATTCTATTCTCCGGAATCCTCTGGACCTGAGCTACAGCTCTGTCCGAACTCCTCAAGGATTCGACTCTTGCAGGTTCCCCTCGGCTCATGTCCCCCGGGGATTGCAAACCAGATTCTGTTCTCGTTAGAATAACCTTGCAGGGATGGGTCGATGCTCCTTGCCGGGCCGTGACAGAAGACGTATTCCTGCGGGATTCCAGCAACCGGCTGCGCTGCCGGGCAAAGGCGGCAGGCGAGAGAAGGTTTTTCCGTGGGACTCTCCAGCGAAGAAAAGTCATATCTCACAGAGAAATTCAACCATCGGGTCTCCTTCAATAGGGTGGAGCGGAAACTCCACGGCCACGATATCGCCGACATGCCCGGTCTGTTCAAGCCGCTTATCGGCAACTCCCTGCCTGACGCCGTGGTTCAGCCGGAGACCGAGGCGGAGGTCATCGAGCTGGTTCGCTGGGCCGAGAAGCACCGGGTACCCTTGACACCCCGTGGCAAGGCCTCATCCGGATACGGTGGTGTGATCCCGGTGAAGAGGGGGGTCGTTGTCGACTCCTACCGGATGAACCGGATCGTGAAGATCGACTCCAAGGCAGAGACAGTCACCGTACAGAGCGGCGTGGTCTGGGAGCGTCTCGACGCTGAATTGGCCAAGTCCGGCC
This sequence comes from Deltaproteobacteria bacterium, assembly GCA_019308905.1. NCBI lineage: Bacteria > Pseudomonadati > Myxococcota > Myxococcia > Deltaproteobacteria bacterium. The sequence goes on along the minus strand of JAFDHF010000076.1, from coordinate 866 downwards.
TTACCTTACGCCTCTATCCTACCAGTTACTCATCGTCTACGGCCGGCGGCTGGCTGGCCCAGGGCGGGGCCGGAATCGGGTCTTACGAAGCCGGGTGGTACCGGGAAAACGTGGTCAAAGCCCGTGTGGTCCTGCCCGGTGGCGAGATCCGCGAGTTCCGGGAAGAAGACCTCGACCTTGTCGCCGATGCCGAGGGGATCACTGGCTTTATCAGCGAAGTGACCCTCCGGGTTCAACCTCTGGAAGAGCTTGAAGTCGTCTGTATCGGGTGTCCGTCTCCATATAATCTCCAGGGCCTGGTGGAATCAATCGTTGCCGAGCAACTTCCCATCTGGTCCCTTGTCTTTATCAACCCAAAGATGGCAGAGCTCAAGAACCGTGCACCTCTCAGGGAGCACTACGGGCGTCCTGCCGAAGAGCGGGTCTTGCTTCCCGCAGCTTACATCGTCACCCTCGCCTTCCGCAAGAAGGACCACGGTGCCGTGATGGACAGGCTCCGCCCGCTTCTTCAGCCACACGAGGCGGAGTTGCTCGATGATCGGATCGCCGAACACGAATGGAGAAACCGCTTCAAGCTGATGATCGTGAAACGACTCGGCCCTTCCCTGGTGCCGGCCGAGGTGGTGGTCCCTCTTGCAGGCCTGGGCGATGTGATGACCGAGATCGAAAGAAAGATCGACCAGCCCCTTGTGAAGGAGGGATTGGTCATCCGGAAGGGTTCCAGGGGAGCCCCGGAGGTGGTGATCCTCGGTTTCATACCGAGTGATCAGCGCAGGTTCAGCTACAACTTCGTCTTTTCTCTTGTTCTGACTCTCATGAAGATCGCCAGAAAGTACGGGGGGAGGCCCTATGCCACGGGACTCTAT
>JAFDHF010000075.1 GCA_019308905.1 Deltaproteobacteria bacterium | reverse complement strand
CTCGAAACTCTTCTACCATAGGAGGAACCTCCATTTCCACTTCTTCATATCAGCTTCCCCTTGCCTCCCAATAACTTACCTCACTACCCTCCAAAATTCTGGGGAAAGTCCTCACTTTTTTTCCTTGACAAATCGAAGACTCTGTGCTAGAAGGGGACTGCCCTTGATCTGGCAGGATCGGCTTTGATACCCTCGAAGACATCCCAGAGCTGAGGGATCCTTAGAGATGATAACAAACAGGTTTTTCCTCGCAGTTTCCGTGATCTTACTCTGCCTGGCCGTGTTGAGCAGTGAACCCCTGTTGGCTCTTTGTTCGATTGAAGATCTCCATGTGGTGAAGATATCCCCTCCAGACAGAACGGCGATCGTCAGGACGGCTGAAGGGGATTTGGAGATGATCAGGGTGGGAGATTCCATCGAGGGTATTGGAAAAGTGGTTGACATAGCGATGGGGAGGGTCGTGATCCAGGCTGAGACCCCCAGGGGGGTCGAGACGATCATCATCAGGATCGAAGACGGAAAGCAGAGTATGGCAAGGATAGGGAAGGCACCAGACCAGAGGCCCCTGTTCTCAACCCCTCAATCCATGGAGGAGATGAAATGATCGGTCCGTGACTGGCGCGGACGATTCTCGATTTTGCAAACGCGGATAGAGAACCAGACGGGATAGAGTCTCAGGAATAGATTCAGGCTGCAAGACGCCCAGAAAAGCCGAACCCCGGGTGACCGGGGGGCGCCTGCTGGCCGCAAGGGTTGGATCGCATCTGGATGTGATCTCCGGCGGTGCCGGGCAGGCCCGCCGGGCTGAATGTGCCTGGCGGGGAAAATCGCGGGTCTCGTGCTGGTTTTTTTCTATCTGCTTTGTACGAATGACCAGCAGAAGACGGCCGGATTGCCTCGGGCAGAGACAATCCGGCCTTTTGTTTGGCCTGGCAAGGCCGGGGCGGCAAGCAGAGCGTGGTTTTTGTGAGGTGGGCTCATGGAGACAGAGCATCGTAAAAGAAACCCGTTGAATAGGCTTAAGCTCTTGTGTGGGTCTCTCCTGCTCATCCCGTGTCTGTTCATCCCGGATCCCTCTTCTGCCCAGGATTTCACGGCAACCACCATTGGCAACTACGGCGACATAACGATGATGGAAGTGACGGGGAACTACGATGCCGATACCCCTGGCGGGTCGACCAACGCCGTGCCCAGGCAGGAGATCGCAAAGGAGTTTTTCAAGACCCACCCGGACGAGTATGACTGCCTGGTCATCTTTACCAACTTCGACTTCCAGATGCCGGAGCAAGAGGTCGTGGGTTTCTATCTGGGCATAAGGAACACGGTGCGAGGCATTGGCAAGGAGATCTTTGACCGCTCTTCCCTCTTTGGCAGTAACGGGAGACTCCAGGGTACCATCGACATGGGCAACATCAGGACCCTTGTGTCCGACCCCCTCGACCCCGGGTTCGAACAGACCATGACCACCCTCAGCCACGAGTTTCTCCATCGCTGGGCCGCACGGGTGAAGTTTGAAAGAGAAGACGGCACGATCAGCACCGGTCTCTTGGGAAAGGCGGGATCGCACTGGAGCTTTCTCCTGGACACATCCGGGTCCGTCCTTTACGGCAACCGGTGGCAGGACAACGGCGACGGGACATTCACGGCGCTTCCGGGATGGAAGTATTACAGCCCCCTCGATCTCTATCTCATGGGGCTCAACGACAGGTCGGAAGTTCCACCCATGCTCCTCATTGAGAATCCGGAGATCGACCCCCAGAGGCTGCCCGAGCCCGGGGTCACCATCACAGGGACGGCGCACTACATTAGCATCGATGACATTATTGCGGCAGAAGGGGAGAGGATCCCAGGCCCGGAAGCCTCGCAGAAGACGTTCAAAACCGCGTTCATACTCGCGACGAGGCCAGGCACGTTCGCGGGCGACGCGCTCCCCGCACTGAGGGATATCATCGAGGGCTGGGTCATGTGGTTTTCCAGCCTCACGGATGGAAAAGCCATGGTCCAGGTCGACGCGGCCCCATTGGAGGAGATCCCCACAAATCCCGGGGCCCGGCCTCCTCCCCATGTCCCGAGAACCACCCTTCCTGAAATAGACGACGGGGTGGCGTGGCTGCTCAGCGACCAGGAAACAGACGGAAGCTGGATGGGTACATCCCAGACCGTGGAGAGGGATACGGCAGAGGTCGTACAGGCGTTGAGCGATTTTCCCGTAGCCGGGCAGAGTCTCTCAGCAGGGCTTCAATGGCTTGGCAAGACCTTCCCTGCCAGTACGGACTACATCTCGAGGAAGATCGAGGCCCTCGTCCGTTCAGGAAAGGATACGACGGAACTCTCGGCCGAGCTGGTTTCAAGACAAAACCCTGACGGCGGCTGGGGGAGCAGCCGGTATTATGTGAGTAACCCCGCAGATACCTCGTGTGCCCTGAGAGCCCTGGCAGCGGCGGGTTATCCAGATGATGGCGTCATCGGCGCCGGGATTGAATACCTGAAGGCCAGGCAGAACCCCGGGGGAGGCTGGGGCCATGAGGACGCGGGAAGCAGCATCCAGGCCACAGTGAACGCCCTGTTCGCCTTCACGAGATTCAGGCAGGCATTTCCATTGGACGATCAGATCCAAGGCGGTATCGGGTGGCTCCTCGGCAGGCAGAACGCTGACGGCGGGTTTGGCAACAGCTCCAGCACCGTCTATGACACTGCCACCGCGGTCCTGATCCTGAGAGAGTTCAACATATCACCGGCTGTAATAGGCAACGCCCTGACCTATATCCTCGATCTCCAGTCCGAAGACGGGAGTTGGTTTGGAAGCCCCTATGAGACGGCCCTGGCCGTCCGTGCCACGTGGAAGGCCACCATTGATCCTGACCTCTCTGTGAGCACAAGCGATATATCCTTCTCCCCCCCGACGGTAACAGGCCTGCCTGCCGACGTGGTGGTCACTGCTACAGTCTGGAATACCGGCACGACGGACGTGCCCGAGGCCACTGTGGCGCTCTATGATGGGGCCGTGACCGAGGCGAACAGAGTGGGAGAACAGACCCTCGGCTTTCCCGGGAAGGAATCGGTCACGGCGACCTTTAATGTGACGATTACCGACGGGAACGCCCACCGTTACCGTGTGGCGGTCGACCCGGAAGGGCTGGTCAGAGAATCGAACGAGTCGAACAACACGGCCCTGAAGGTCCTCTTTCCTGAAACCACCTATGACTTCGAGATCCTCCCCTCGGGTATATCTCTCTCGCCGGATGTGATCGACATATTCGGGACGGTCTCCATAACCTCGCGGATCAGCAACCATGGTACGAGCGATGCCTACGATGTGCCATTGAAATACACCCTGGATGGACCCGCAGGTCCCCTCGACATCGCCTTGGTAAACGTCGATATCCCGGCCGGTGAAACCATCCGCAACAAAACCCTGTGGCGAGCAGACCAGCCTGGAGAGAACCTGGCCATAACGGTCAGCGTGGATCCGACCGGCGCCTTTACCGAGCTTTCAGAGGAGAACAATACCGCCTCCGCCTCGGTCACGGTGAATCCCTCAACCAGACCCAACCTGACCGTGTCGCACAAGGAGATCGAGATCACCCCGCTCCCTGCCCGAGAGGGGGGAAGCGTAACCCTGTCAGCCCTGATCAAGAATGAAGGTTTTTCTCCGGTATCGGATGTGGGAGTCCGTTTCACCAGGGGGGTTGCCGGCGAGGATGGGGTGGTCCTGGGCACCAGAACGATCCCCTTGCTCAGCGCAGGCGACACTGCCGGTGTCTCCGTGGAGTGGACGGGCATCGGCGGATCAGGGCAGAGGATCATCACGGTGGAGGTGGATCCTGAAGACCTTGTCGAGGAGATCAGCGAGGATGACAACAGCGCTTTTGTGGCCGTAGAGATCCTCAGTCTGCCGGACCTGGCGATCTCGAGGAGTTCCATCACCTTCAGGCCGCCTGTGCCGAGGGACGGGGATCCCCTTTCCATCCAGGTGACGGTCCAGAACGCAGGGGACCAGGAAGCATCGCATGTCTTTGTGGCGGCCCATGAAGGGGGCAGGGTCATCGGTTCCCGGGATATTCCCGTGATTCACGGGAACTCACAGGCAGCCCTGTCGTTCACTTACGACACCGCAGGGAGGAGCGGTCCCCACGAAGTCACGATTCTCGTCGACCCTGAAGATGCAATCCCAGAGCAGAACGAGAACAACAACAGCGCGTCCAGAAGCTTCGGGGTGCAGGATGCCGATCTCTGGGTGACAGAGCAGTACATATCGCCCAACGGCGATGGCATAAAGGATAGCACGCAGTTCTTCTTCAGGTTGGAAACGCCCCAGACGGTGCAGGTTGCCGTGGTGGGGGAAAAGGGTGAGAAGGTCAGAACCTTCAGGGACGGTGACTTTGAGGAGACCGTGGGCGGCACCATCACCTGGGATGGGCTTGACGACAGTGGCAGGGTGGTGGGTGACGGCCAGTACCAGATCCAGGTGCTCGACGGAAAGGACGGCAGTATCGCCGGTCTACCCGTCACCGTGGACAACAACCGGTCTCCTCTGACCAGGGCAATCGGTACGGACTACCTCGTCCACTACAATCTCACCTGCATGCTCCGCGGTATTACGCGGTGGAAATGGTTTCCCGACGAGAGCGGGATCGTGTTTCGCATCGCTCCATACAACGCCTCCCCGGAGTATCCTCACGGCCTCTATACAATGGCTCCGGATGGGGGGGATGTAGCGGGGTTGCTTCCACGGGAATGGATCGCCGACAACGATCCAGCCCACTATTACAGGTATGAGACATGGTCGTTGTCTCCTGACGGAGAGAGAGTGGCCTTCACGATCAGGAAATACCGGGGGTCCGCAACAGGGGCCGACCTGTATCAATTGTGGATCGCGGATCGAAATGGAGCAAATCTGCTCCTCCTCCAATCCTATGACTTTTCAGACGAACCAGTGGAGATAGGTGAGATTCACTGGTCACCTGACAGCTCATACATTGCTTATGAGACCGAGAACCTGGATACCCATGTGGAAGAACTCTGGACGACAAGACCCGACGGCACGGGAAAAATGAGAATAGACTCGGAATACGAGCACCTGAGGCATGCAGCCTGGTCTCCGGACAGCCGAAAACTGGCTGCCGTATTCTGGAGATACGATTATGATTTGGGTCAGTTTTCAAGGATAGTGGTCGCTGACACGCTTGGCAATGAGCGGAACATCTACGAGATAAACGGGTCGGTCCCATATATCGATTGGATCAGCAACCAAAGGCTCATAATCGTAGAACACCCTCACAATACCTGGAAGGACAACATTCGGCTCCTAGATGCCTCTGGAAATGGAGATCATATAAGGGTTCCCGGCGACTTGGATCTTGGCGGTTCATCCGTGGAAGATCTGGGTGCATTGGCCCTGAATCCGGTCGAGAATACCTTTGCCTTTATTGATACCAGTGGAGAAGCGTGGTCAGTAAAAGTCTGCGACGATAAGGGCAACTGGTACGTGGTTCACGAATCAGCACGGCAGTACTATTGGGCCGGGAATATCGGGGATCTCAGGTGGTCCCGGGACGGCACAAGGCTCGCCTTTGTTGACCGTACTTTCAAGAAGGTCGATCGCTGCCATTATGAGGGGCACCTGGTCGTCATCGATCCCGCTGCGATGGAGAAGAAGGCTTTTAAGGTCAGCGATGGCGAAGACGTCTGTGAGACGCCGCAATCCTATCACATATGGACCCTGCAAGAGGGTTCGTGGGTTGACCGGGGTGTGCTCCATTATGATTTTCACTACAAGACAGAGGAGTTCGACCTGACAGAATGGCTTGGGCATATCGATGGTCCGTACCGCGTGAGGATAACCCAGAAAGGCATGGATGCCGCCCATGTGGACTATATCGCCCTTTCCGTCAATGGCAGGCGCTACACGCCTGCAGAAGCAGTCGATGTTTCAAGGGGGGAGGATATACGCCCGAAGGTCGGCACTCAGGATAACGACGTCGCCGACGTGCACGAGTCGACCGTGGATCTCACCTGGCAGAACCTTCCCCCCGGTAAGAGGGTTTCTCTGGTGATGAACGCAAGAGAGGAAGACCTGGCCAGCCGCAAGGCCTCTCCCTTCAGGTTTCCGCAGGCTGGCTACTATCCGGTAGAGCTCGATTCGGGCCCACCGGTCAGGGTGGATGGCGAAATCACCCTGGAAGACGGTCTTCCCGAGCCGCTTTTCAGAGAGTATACTCGGCCCGTTACCGGGCATCCTGAGGGATACACATACGGCTACATAAGGAGTGATGGAACCTACCTGTACGGTGTCCTGGATTTCACACCGGACAACACCCTGGACAGGGGAAACGACTGGGCCGCAATGGAGGTCGTGACGCCCAGGGCAACGACACGATACCTCATAAGCGATTCACAGCGAGACTATGGCACATCGAAACTCACCTATACGGAGAGGGTGAACTACGAGCACATGGTCTATGAGTTCAGAGTTCCCCTCGAGGAGATCGGAGCCAGACCAGGGGATACGATCGATGTTGCCTTCACGGTTTACGGGACGGCAGGTGGAAGCACCGGGGATACCGGGCTTGAATATTCGGCTGGTTCTCTGAAATGGCTTGGTGACGAGACCTCCCTTCTCGGTGGGGACAACCATGGGGTTTTTGTCATCGATTCGGAAGAGGGAGACCGGGAATACCTCCCCATAGAGCCAGAGTCGTCCATGGCCGTTACGGTCTCCCCACTGGGCCGCTACATAACCTACGATCAATCCGTCGACCCGGAAAGTGTGTGTCAGGGATTCAGAGACCTCTGGGCGCTCGCCTCTCTGCTGAACCTGACCGCCAGCCTGAGGGTAAGCAGGGACAGATCGGCAGTCGTCTTGGAGGGGATCGCGGCGGATTTGAACTTTGCCGGTTATACGCTCGAATATGCCGACGCGGAGACCCCGGACAAGTGGAATCTGATCGCTCCGCCCTCTGATGTTGCTGTGATCAATGATGTATTCACCTCCTGGGTCCCACCCCACGAGGGGACCTTCCTCGTTCGGCTGAGGGTCTTTGACAGAGCGGGGAACGTCGCACAGGACAGAAGGCGGGTTACGTGGGGACTCTTTTCGAGTATTACCAATATTTACAAGACGGATACGGTATTCTCACCCAACGGGGATGGCGTCAAAGACACCGCCGAGCTCCACTATCGAGTGCTCGAACCGGTCCATCTCGAGTTCTATGTCCTCGATGGAGCCGACAACCTCATAAGGACGTTTCTCAGGGATTATGCTGCTCCCGCCGAAGACCGGATCACCTGGGACGGAAGGGACGAAAACGGGCGGATCGTTCCCGACGGAGAGTATAGAATCAGGGTCTTTGACTACGAATTCTTCTTCCACGTCGACAACACACCCCCTGACGTCGATCTGGAGTTGAGTTCCATAGACTTAGAAGTTTCGGCGAACCTGCTGGGCCTTGCCGTCGACCCCAATATGAAGACCTGGGTCGTCGAGTACGGCCAGGGGGAGAACCCCCAGGAGTGGTACAAATACAGGGATGGAATCGGCGCACTCGGGCAGGTGGACCAGGAAGGAAGACGCCTCCGGAAAACCATCTCGTCGTTCCACGAGGATACCCTCGAATTCGCCGTGGGCAAGAAGTTCAGGATGACCGCAGAGGACCATGCGGGAAACAGAGCGACCGCTGTCTCCGGGTTCCTGAGGGAGACCGTGGTTCTCTACAAATGGGAAAAACCAGATGGCGGGTGGTACTCGATCGAATTGGGAAAGGTGGTTCCTGCGGAGTACGTGAGACCAGGCCTCCATCTCCTCAGGGGTTTTGAGAGCCTCAGGCTGCCCACAGCCAGTATGAATATCCAGTACCGCCTTGGAGGGCAATGGATGGACGCCCAGGCACTGGTGGACCCGTCCTCGGGTGTGGTCGATCTCGAATGGGACAATTCGGGCCTGGAACTCGAGCAAGTGGATGCGGTAAGGATCAGGGCCGTCGATGCGGTTGGAGCGGTCTACTTCTCAAATGCGGTTTTCATCCGGTCGTTCTTTGACATTCTGACGGATTGCAGCTCCCTGAGCTATTTCGTTCGAATCCACCTTTTTGAGGAATTGACCCTGCTCGAGTTCCAGGTGCAAAGCCAGGAGGATCAAAGGTATTACCAATGGACGGATTACAGGGTCTACGATGCCGGAGAGGGAGATCCCCCACCCATGGGGGATTTCACCCTCCCCCTTCCTCCAGACCTTCGGGAGGCCACGGGCTACCGGTTCAGGATGATCGGTTTGGATGCCAATGACGATGTGCATGAGAGCAAGACCGTCCGGTATCCGGTAGACTGTTCCCCCGTGAAGCTGGAGCTGAAGGTCGGCTACGATGAACCGGCGGGCTGTGGGTCGCCCTCTTCGGGCGAGGCTTTGATTTCCATCACATACAAGCCCAAAACGTCAATTGGAGGAAGGGCCACTCTTAAGACCCTGCGCTACTATATCCAGAAGTCTGGAGATTTGGAGCTCCTAGGCCAGTTCGATCTTGCCACAGAGGGCTTGGGGACCATCACTCTCGATACCACCACCATGCCCGAAGGGATCTATCCCCTGAAGGCGGTCCTGGAATATGCTTCAGACAACCGAACCGAGAAGACAGAGGCCGCGGGCGACCTCGTGGTTGACCGTGTTCTTCCCGAGGCAGAGATAACCTTCCCGGATAGTTCCACACGGCTCTGCCCGGCCGTGATCGCAGGTCCAGGGGGTGACTGGTACGGAATCGATGTGGAGGGCCTTGCAACCGACAACAACCAGGTGGCAAGGTACGAGCTCTCCTACGGGATGGGCGAGAATCCCGAGAGATGGTTACCTGCCCTGACGAGGGTCGGGTGCAGCGGAATGTCATGCCCAATTGCCGGATCAGGGCCGGTTCAAGGCCGGATCGGGACATGGGATGTCACGGATCTTCGGGGAACGAGTTTCTCGCTCAGGTTGAGGGTTGTGGATGCGGTGGGCAATGTTAGCTGTTACACCACGAGTCTCCATATGGACAGGGGGGTCTTCATCACTTCCTGGTCTGACAGGAGGCTGTTTTCCCCGAGTCACGACAGCTTAGAGGTCCACTACAGTATCGATGAATACGCCACCGTCGATGTAGAGGTGGTAAAGGACGAGGCTCTGGTGAGGACCCTTGCCGCAGGGGAGCCCCATCCCGGCGGTACGGCCGGTTTCCTGTGGGATGGAAGAGACGATTCGGGCGCCATCGTCCCGGACGGGGCGTACAAGATACGGGTTTCTGCAATAGACTCCTGCGGCAATTTCGCACAAGAGGGCATCACGGTGAGCGTCGATGGCACGCCGCCGACCGTGATCATTACCACCCCGCAGCCGGAAGACACTCTCGGCATTATCGTGGAGGCCAGGGGCACGGCCTATGACCGGAATTTTGCGAGCTACGTCTTCGAGGCACGGGAGGATGCAGATCCGGATCATTTCATCCGCATCGAGAGTGCTTCCGTTCCTCAGCAGGACGAGATGCTCGGCCGATGGAATACCTATGGCCTTGAGGGTTCGTGGACACTCAGGCTCACGGCCACGGATACTGCCCGGAACACGAGTGAGACCACGGTCAGGGTGGAGCTCGGCGAGAGAGCAGAGCTCGTCAAGAGTCTGGACGTCGCTCCGGGCCTTTTCTCCCCCAACGATGACGGCAAGCTTGATACCGCAGAAATTCGGTTCGAGCTCACCGAGATCTGCGATGTAACGATGGAGATACGTGATTCCGAGGGTGGTTTGAGAAAGGCCGAAACGCTCCTGTCCCTCCCTCCGGGTGCTCACACCTATTCATGGGACGGCACGGATGCTGGTGAGACGACGGTCCCAGACGGCACGTACACCGTCATGCTGGGAGCCGCCCTTTCGTCCTCCCCGGATGTTACCCAGACAGAGACGATCACGGTGGTTGTCGATTCGACCTCTCCGGTTGTTGATATGGAGGAGCCTCTTGACCGCTCCTACATCAAAGAGAGTCTCGCCATCAGGGGAACCATTACCGATCAAAACCTCGCCGAATATGCCATCACGTATACCGGAGACGCGGGCGGAGAGCCTGCCGCGGGGGGAAGCCAGAACAGGGAAGATTACACCTTCGCAACGATCCATGATCTCCCCGAGGGCGAATACACTCTCACGATCGAGGCGAGAGACCTGGGTGAGAATGCCAACCAGAAGACCATCCGATTCACCGTGGACAGAACACCACCCAAGCTCACCCTTGAGGAGCCGGAAGAGGGGGGAGTCTACGGTGCCGAAAAGGGCACGGTTCATGTCAGGGGGACCATAGACGAGGAGAATCTCGAAACCTATGCTCTCAGGTACGGACCCGGCGAAAACCCCGAAGCATGGACCGCTCTCACAACCGGAGACAGCGTGCCCGGGCAGGAGGAGCTATCGGTCTGGACCGTAGGAAAAGACAGCGGCATACCTGACGGTCTCTACACCCTCTCCCTCTATGCCAGGGACAGGGCCGGCTGGGAAGGAGAGAAAAGGGCCGGCATTACCATCGACAACACCGCTCCCGAGGTAGAGGTAACATGGCCGCAGGACGGAGGCTATGTGAGAGAGCCTTCCAGCATCGAGGGCACGGTTTTTGACCGGAACCTCCAGGGCTACGCCGTGGAGATATCGGAAGGTCCGTGCGCGGGTGCCTTCAAATGGGCCGCCCTCAGGACATCGGCCGACACGGTAGAGGACGGGGTGCTTGCCGCCTGGGAGGTCCTTCCCCCTGATGGCACTTACTGTCTCAGGGTCAGGGCGACCGACCGGGTCGGAAACACGGCCGGAACAAACCTCACCTTACGATTGGACACCCGGCCCCCCGGGCCGCCTCTGCTCTCCGGTGAGATCGAGAACCGGTCTGACGCGAGACTCACCTGGAGCGGGAACACCGAGGCCGATCTTGCCGGTTACAATGTCTACAGAGGCAGCCGGAAGGTCAATCCAGACCCCATAACGAACACGGATTACCTCGATCAGAGCCTCGGTGAGGGCAACTACGCCTACACGGTAAAAGCGGTTGATTATGCGGGCTGGGAGAGTGAGCCCTCCAATGAGATCACCCTGAGAATAGACGCAACCCCGCCTGAGGCAGGGATTCGCTCGCCTCGGCAAGACGCCCGCGTAAGCGACGTTGTCAACATAAAGGGGACTGCTTACAGTCCGGATGACTTCAAGGAGTACCGCGTCTCCATTGGCCGGGGACCCGCCCCCGCTGCATGGAACCTGATCCGGACATCCCCGGTGCCCACGATTTACGGCACCCTGGCCTGCTGGGACACACTGGGCCTTGACGAGGGCCGGTATTCGGTCAGGCTCGAGGCAGAGGACCTGGCCGGCAACATCAGCACCCAACAGATCGTCCTTGCCGTTGACAACACGCCGCCTGCCGCGCCGGTGCTCCTTTCTGCGGCATCAGACCTTTCAGATGTGGAGCTGACCTGGCAGGCCAACAGCGAGGCTGACCTTGCAGGTTATCTCCTCTATCGAAACCGCGGGCTCGCCAATGTCTCTGGAACAGTGATCGGCGATCTCGGCCCTTACCTGATTGCGGCCACCACCTATAAAGACACGGCACTGCCTGACGGCACTTTTTCCTATTACCTCGTGGCCATGGACACTGCGGGAAACACGAGCGGGCCATCGGCCACCCTCGTGGTCGAGATCGATACGCACCCGCCCAAGGCCCTTATCGTCGCGCCCCAAGAGGGTCAACGGTTCGCGAGCACCCTCATGATCTCGGCCGATTCCGTTGATCTCGATATCGCAACCGTACGGCTCCAGTACAAAAGAGCGGTGGAAAGCTCCTGGACAGACCTGGGCGGTCCGCTCACAAAAGAGCCCTATATCACCTATCTGGATCCGGTGAGTCTCGGCCTGATCTACGGTGACTATCACCTGCGCGCCGTGGCAACGGACAAGGGGGGAATGACAGACCCGTCTCCTGGGATGATCCTTGTCAGTTATACAGATCTGGAGCCCCCTGGGACCCCCGGGAATCTAAAGGCTCTCGTCGATGGGGAGAAGGTTGCCCTCACCTGGACGGCCAACCGAGAGGCGGACCTTGATGGTTACAACGTCTACAGGGTTTCAGGAGAAGGAAAGATAAAGGTCAACACAGAAATCGTAAAACAGGCGCTCTATGAGTGCCACGGTCTTGCCGACGGGGATCACACCTACGAGATCACAGCCCTGGATACCTACGGCAATGAGAGTGAACCGTCGAGCCCTGTGACCGCAACCGTTTATGCGCCGCAGCTCATCCAGCCTTATACGCCGACAGGGGAACCTGCCGTCTCCATCAGGGGCAAGGGGGCGGCGCCGGGTTCGAACATCGAGACCTTTGTGGACACAGGGGCAGGGTTCGAATCTCAGGGCACCGTATCTGCCGATGGTGAGGGCAATTTCAGCTTCGATGTTACTCTCTCACCCGGTGAAAGCAGGATAACGGCCCGGGCAAAAGACGCTGCGGGCAACACAAGCAGAAGCTCAGACGCGGTGATCATAGCCTACAACGAGCCGCCCTCGACCCCAACAGGGCTTGCAGCTTCCGTGGACGGTGATGATGACGGTTATCAGGTCACCCTCACCTGGAACCCCAATCCCGAATCAGACCTCTCCGGGTATAATCTCTACCGGGATGGTGAAAAGCTCAATACGCCCCTGGCCGTGACCTCGGGGATCGCCAGGGCGTCTTCGACGGATTACTATTCCTATTCGAGCTGCAAGCCTGAAAAGGCCTTTGATTCGAATGCCTATACCTATTGGAAATCCCGTTACAACCACGGCGAGTTCGACCCTCAGTGGTGGCAGATCGACCTGGCCTCTTCCGAGTTGATCAATCGCATCGAGATCGCGTGGGGCCACTATCCCGGTATGGACTACGAGATCCAGGTGTGGTCCGTGTATGGTTTCTGGATCCCTCTGGCAAAGGTGACCGGCAACGAGGCCGCAGAGAGCACCTTTGATTTCGCCCCCTCCTACCGGACAAACAGGATCAGGATCTATGTGGCAAGCCCTTCACCGCTTTCCTACGCCAAACAGGTCACAATCGCAGAGGTGAGGATCTTCAAGGACAATCTCATCAGCCGCCCCTCCTACCAGGAGATCGGCCTTGGTGATGCCGAGTACCGGTACCGGGTCACAGCGGTGGACGATTACGGGTTCGAAAGCCCACGATCAGAAGAGCTGCCGGTTCCTGTCGGCGATGTGATCCCTCCGGAGCCACCACAAAACCTGACCGCTACGGCCTATGGCCCTGGCATCGTCCTTGCCTGGTCCGTGAACTCCGAGCCCGATCTGGCCGGTTACAACGTCTACAGGAAGACCGATCGAGGTTGGACGAGAATCAATGGGGCCCTGTTGGCTCAGGCCACCTACACGGACGGTAATCTCACAAATGGCGCCTACACCTATACGGCGACCGCCGTGGATCACGCGGGTAATGAAAGCCTGCCCTCGGGTGAGGCCTCTGCCGGGGTGAACACTCCGGTGCCGCAGAAACCGGAGAACATCGCGGCTACTGCCGCGCCCCAAGGGGGATCGCTCACGATCTGCTGGGAGCATACCGGCGGCGGTGTGGCAGGCTATAACCTCTATCGGTCCCTCACGCCGGGCGGGCCATATACAAGGGTCAACCAAGACCTGATCACAGGGACCTGCTATCTCGACACCGAGCTCACCAACGGCACGACCTACCACTATGTGGTTGTCGCCGTGGACGGTCTCGGCAACGAGAGTGTCTATTCCGACGAGGTAGGCTCCGTCCCTGCGGATATAGCGGCACCCCTCGTTCCTGAACTCTTCTTCCCCACCACGGCCGCCGTGCCTCTGGACCTCAAGAGAGATACCGTGAAGATCGCGGGCCGTGCAGAGCCGGCCTCAACGGTTGAGCTTTTCAGGGATGGGGTCTCTCTGGGCAAGACAATCGCCCTGGAGAGGGATCTCGTTGAGAGCTTCTCGCTGGGTGGCGGTGTCGATGCGGTCTCCCTATCGCCCGATGGCACGATGCTGGCCTATTCCGATGATGACGGCTCTATCTGGCTGAAGAACCTCGCAACAGGGAGTACCACCGAGCTCATACAGGAAGGCAACGAACCCCTCTGGGCACCAGACGGCAGGAGGCTCGCCTACCTGTTCGAAGGGGACAAGTCCTGGAATGACCGTCTCGCTGTCTATGATTTGGAGACGGGTGAGAGTACACCTCTGACAGATAATACCGGTGCGAATGAGTATTCCCCTTCCTGGTCTTCTGACGGCAACATGATTGCCTTCATAAGCGGCGTAGCAGGTGAGGATGACGTGTGGGTCAAGAACCTCGCCACAGGATCCTTGACCCGGATCACGGAAGGTGCATATCCAGACACGGTGAAACTCTCTCCAGAGGGCGAAAGACTCGCCTATGTCCGCTACAGGAGCCTCTACGTGGTTGATCTCGTCCGTGGGGAAACCACCGAGATCGATAGTGAAACCTATCGAAGCGCCCTTGACTGGTCACTGGATGGCAAGAGACTCGCCTTTGTGTCCGAAAGGACGGGTCACCGTGACGTCTCTGTGCTGGAGGTGGCGACCGGGGCCGTGACGGGGATCACCGATTCTGAGAGCCGGGAATTTTCGCTGTGCTGGTCTCCTGACGGTCGGCGGGTCGTCTACGCCGTGCGGACAGCCGCGAGTGACGAAATATGGCTCACCCCGGCCGATGCACAGGGTGGGGGCAGGCTGCTCTACCAGGTGGACCGCTACGATCTGGACTATCTCGCCTGGGCACGATCAGGAGGGATCGCCTGCCTGGCAGGGGAGAGACTGACGGTGATTCATCCCCAGGGGCATTTCGGTTTCACCGATCTGCCACTGGAGAGAGGAGAGAACAGGTTCCGTGCAACGGCCACCGATTCAGCAGGAAATACGAGTCTCCCTTCCGAGGAGATCACCCTCTTTCTCCTTCTGCCTGACCTGGCGACACTCGCAGATGGCATCCTTATCTATCCACCCTATCCGATCCTCGGAGAGGAGGCGGCCATAGGCGTTTTTGTCTGGAACGGCGGGCCTGTCGAGGCAGAGGATGTGGATGTCGACATCTATCTCCTCGATCCCACAGGAAACATCGAACGGGTCGAGTCCGAGACCATCGCCCACATGGCCCCTCTCTCAGGGGAGTGGGTTGGCTTCACCCTGGATACTACCGGGAAACCCGGCGAAAACAGCCTGATCGTGCTTCTCGATCCTGAAGATCGAATCTATGAGGCCTCTGAGGCCAACAACTCTGCGATCCAGGACTTCTACGTGGCCTACCAGGAAAAGGTAGAAATGACCACGGCCCTGGATTCTGATCGATACACAAGCAACCAGGAGGTCTATATCTCGGTCGATCTCTACAACAGCGGTATGGAGAGAGATGCAGTCCTCGAAGTGCGGATCGAGGACGAAGGAGAAACCACCGTGGCCCTTGTGGACACCATAAACACTGTCCTCCCTTACGCCTCAGAAGCGAACTACCGGCTCGCCTGGAACACCGCAGCCACCTACGCCGGTTCCTTTCGGGTCCATACGATTCTCAGCAATGGTGGAGAGGTCATCGCAGAAAATACCACGCCCTTCACGATCATGCCCGATATTGATATCGATTCTGTTCTGAAGACAGACAGGGTCCACTACGGTCCTCACGAAGACGTCCGGGTGAGCGTGAAGATAGAGAACAGGGGAGAAAACCATGTTTTTCCTGTGCTCGACGTGCGAATGAGAATCATGGGGCTGGCCGGTGATGTTCTGTTCCGCAGAGAACAGGAGATCACAAATCTCTTCCCCGGGACTTCCGCCCTGCTGGGTGCAACCTGGAATGGCGGGCTCAATCCCCCGGGCGATTACCGTGCGGTTGTCGAGGTCTACCTTGGGGGCGAGGCCGTCTCCACCAGTCGGGCATCCTTCTCAATCCGTTCAGCGGTCATCATCACAGGCACCGTAACGGCAACACCGGCGGTCGTCTTTCTGGGCGACGGGGTCGAGGCGGGATACACACTCACCAACAGGGGCAACGCATATGCAAGCGGTCTTACCGTAAAAGGCATCGTTCTGGATCGAGAGACCCAGACGACCCTCATGACCGCTGAAAAGACGGTGAGCCTCGCTGCGGGTGAGACCCGGTCCGGGCAGTTCCTCTTCTCGAGCGAGCCGTGCAGCCTCAAGACCTATCACGTCTTGCTCCAGTGTGTCCGCGAGGGAGAGACAAAGAAACTTGCCAGCACCTCCTTTATCGTGAAAGACGGAACCGCGCCCGAGGTCACGATCGTCTCTCCTGTCTCCGGAGGTACCTATGATGGCAGGTTCTATCTTGTCGTCATGGCCACGGATGATGCCTCGGGCATAGACCTTGTGGAATACCGGATCGATGGTGGGCCGTGGAGACCCATGCCCGCCTCAAACCCATCCTCTGGCAGATACGCAACCACATGGGATCCGGTTGAGCAAGACGAGGGTACCCACACCATAGGCTTCAGGGCACGGGACAGGGAGGGTAATCTTTCGCAACCGGTTTCTGTTCCAATCACGATCGAGCTGACACCACCCTTTGAAAGGCTTTCCGGCACCATCTCTGCCCAACCGGATCCGGTCTACCGGGGTTTGGAAGAGGCATTTCTCTACAGCATAACGAACGACACTAGAGTGAGTTTTGTCGATCTCATCGCCAGGGTTCTCATTGTGGATCCGGACACGGGTGAGGTCAAAAACACCCTCAAGGGGACGGTCACCGTGCCGGCGAACGGTACCGCAGCGGGCACCCTCACTGCCTCTACCCTGGACCTGGCCCCGCGGCCTTACAAGGTCATCCTCGAGATCGCCTCGGCCGAGGCACCAGCACCGCGGGCCCTCGACACGACAACCTTCGAGGTGGTGCCCTCCCTTGAAGTGGCCATGACCGTAGCCGACCCCACGAATCTCCTCGTATGGGTCAATGAGGGGTATCATCGGCAGTGGTTGGATCATCAGGGGGATGGACAGGGAGGGTGGTCTTGGGGAAGAGAAGGGGAATTGAGGGGCGACCGGGAATGGCAAGAACAAGACCTGTGTTACGACCGGGAAGAGGTGGAAAGAGGGTATCAAGGGGATCGCGAAGAAAACAGGCCGAATCCGGCCTGGGCAGAGCCCGACTGCCGGCCCGGGGAGTTTGTCCGGGTTGACCTGCTGGAGCGGATACTCGACGAGGCAGGGACAGACTACCTGATCGTCTATGACAGGAAAGAGTTTGAGGAAGAGCTGAGAAACCCTTACCACACGGATATCCTCATCCTCGGGAACGGGCAGCCCCTGGGATACCATTCTGGCGCAGAGCTCAGGGAAAAGGTACACTCGGGCACTGGTCTTGTCTCCTCGCTTTGGCTGCGCCGCCATGGATGGAAAGACCCGCTTCTCGGAGTCAGGTTCAGGGGGAAGATATGGAGGAAAAACCCAGTCGTTCACACCGCGGAGAGTCCAATAACCCGAGAGGGAAGCTTTGATGCGGGGGGAATGGCCAACAGGGTTGAACCACTTGATGGGACCACGGTAGCCGGCTGGATCGAGGGGAAGCGCGGCCAAACGTATCCAGCCATCGTCCTGAACCGGTACGGCCTCGGCAAAACAATCTACTACGGCTTTGATCTGGGCCAGTCCCTCAATGATGACAATTATGAACAGCTTGCAGAGCTCATCGAGAACTCCATTTGCCATGTCCACAGACCCGTTGAAGGAACCACCTTCTCCCCATACCAGGTCGTTCCCCTGGGACTGGAGATCAGGAGCCTGGGCGGGAGCTTTGATGTGGAGATAACAGAGGCCTTCCCACAGGAGCTCGTTCTGTATGACCCGACAACCGGGGATTGGACCGCAGACAGCCCATGGACGGCCGGCATGCACCTGGAACCCTATCAGACAGGGAGCCTCTGCTACTATGTCCTCACGCCGGATCTTGCAGGGACTTACACCATGGAGACAGCGGTTGGACTGATGGAGGGTGAGGCTTACAGGTTCTTCGAGAGTCTGAGCACCGAGATCCTGGTTGGCGAGAACTCTGCAGGAGCCACGGCCGATATCATCACCGAGTTGCGTTCCCTGACCACACCGTGGCATGACAGGCTGAAGCTCGAGATCGCCATCTGGTCCCTAGAGCGGATCCAGGAGCGAGTCGTACGCACGGAAAGAGACGTGGTGAGGAATATCCGCGACGTGTTGCGGGCGATAGATTCCCTGCTCTTTGTAAGGACCGTGGACGTCACCGGTATTCGATCGATGTTGGACGCCCTCTTAAGGGTCGAGCAGGGGATGTACTACTATTTTTCTCCACCCGGAGGGGAACTGGTCGGTACCCTCAGTGCCACACCGGATCAGGTCTGTGCAGGCGAGGGGGTGACCCTCCATTACACCCTTACCAATGAGGGTGGAGGGGATCTTTACTGCCTTACATTGCGTGTTGTTATCATCGACCCGGAGACAGGAGAGACGATCCAAGCAGTAGAAAAGGAGGTGGATCTGCCGGCCGACACCGCCCTTGGCGGCGACCTTGTTGCCTCAACCGAAAACCTCTGGCCCGGAACCTACGACGGTATCCTGCAGGTCGTCTCGGCCCAAACAATGGAGCCGAGAGTCCTGGCAGGCGTGACCTTCGAGGTCGCAGGTTCTGCCCATCCGCACCCGGCCGTTGGAGGCAGCGAATCGAATGTGGAATCAACGAACTAGGCACGGCCAGACACCCAGACGTTTTGATCGGCCGGCATGGCCGAGAAAAGACTTTCTCGCGCGTCGTGGGCGTGAAATTGGATGAGAATTATGTGGATAGACGTGTTGAAAAGGAGGTCGTTTTGGAACATGGGATCGTCGATTATCGGCTTTATGGCCGCCTGCAGGGCAGGGCGTCTCTCCTCTGCCGGTGTTGGCAGGGGAAGATGCCTGTGCCGACCCGCGGCTGATTTACAGAAGGAGGATCGCTAAGTGGGCCGGCGTATTGGTCTCATCGTGCTTCTGATATATCTATCACTGGCTACTTTTGACGCCCTGTGCCAGGCAGCAGATACGGGCCTCGAAAAAGA
>JAFDHF010000074.1 GCA_019308905.1 Deltaproteobacteria bacterium | reverse complement strand
ACCTCCTCCTGTCACGTTTGTCTTCAGGAATCTTCATCCGGGCGTTCCCCCTGGATGTCACATGATAGATTGCACCTGGAAATTCGATCCGCAGCGGTCTTGCCATAGCGCCTCACCTCAACCCCTACAACCTTATAATTCAAGACCTGACCCCGGCTTTTTACAGCGAAGATGAGACTTGACAAAGTGCAAGGGGCGTGGCAACTATATGTCGAATCGCTGAATCTTTGGATCTCGACATCAGTTCCGTCAAGCACTTCAAGTCAGAGATAGGCTCCCTATGACATCGATGGAGACATGAAACGGATTCTGAAAGAAAACTGCCAACGACCGACAAGTCATTTCATCGTCAAAGCAATTCGTGGGACGATGTGGGGTGATGGAAAGGCTATTCATTGGCTATGCCAAGAAATCCATTAGGGAGGGTGGCTGGGAGAGACTCGGGGAGATCGCAAAAAATGGAATACCTAAGGGGGAAGATTCCGTCGCGAAGGCGGCGAACGATTCATTCCTGCAATAACAGAAGCGGGACGACTGTTCGAGGAGGAAGAGATTTTCGTGTTGGAGTCGATGCGAATGGCAGAGTCAATGAAGGTAAGAGCCTCGATATGTAACGAGACTGTTCCCAAAGATCAGATAAAGAGGAGAGCGAAGACCGTCATCTCCACTCTTAAAGGGAGACGTATGAATGTATGGTGAAACTGTTATTAAGAATGGAGAGATTCAGACCCTCTGCCGTCAGTGCGACGAGCATTGCGGTCTGAACGTTTACGTCGAAGATGGCAGAATAACGAAGATCACTGGTTTCGAGGCCCACCCGCAGAACCATGGGTGGACCTGCCCCAAGGGACGAGCCGCTGTTGAACTAGTCTATCATCCTGAACGCCTTCTGAAACCCTTAAGGAAGGGAGTTGGCGGATCTTTTGTGGAGATTCCGTATACCCAGGCCATAAAAGAAATAGCAGACAAGATGCTTGAACTGAGGGAAAAGTACGGTGCAAGATCAGTAGCGGTGTGGACAGGGGAGGCCATAGGATTTCTTCAACAGGAGCAATACGCACGTCGTTTCATCCACGCATTTGGATCGCCGAACTATTTCTCAAGCGGATCAGTTTGCTATACCGCTCAATACGCTGCCTACTGCTTGGTCCAAGGATATCATACCTATTCCCCGGATTTTGAGAATGCGAATCTCACCATACTCTGGGGGACCAATCCCAGCGTCAGCCAACCCCCGCTGATGAGATCGATCGAAAGGGCTCGCAAAGGGGGGGCAAAACTCATTGTTGTGGACCCACGCCTTTCCACCACAGCCCGTAAGGCTGATATCTTCGTTCAAATCCGTCCAGGCACCGACGGAGCCTTGGCTTGGGGGTTAGCTCGTTACCTAATAAAAACCAAGAACTACGACCGTACCTTTGTGGAGAAATACTCAGCCGGTTTTGACCTGTTCGCGGAGTATGCAGATAGATTCACCCCTGAATTTGTGGAGGAGCAAACAGGGGTGCAGAGAGAGACCGTTATCGGAATTGCCAAGATGCTGGTGGAAAACATGCCTCGCATCGCCAATTATACTGCAATAGCATTGGAACATCAAACAAACGGCGTAAACACCATCAGGACCCTGGCCTGCCTCGCAGGGCTCTGCGGGGCTGTTGATATCAAAGGTGGAGAACCTTGGGCAAAACCCATGGGTACCCGAACATTGACTCTCTACGATGAACTCCCTCTGATGAATGAGAAACCTGTAGGAGCAGAAAAATATCCGGTTCTGTACCAGTTTGACAAACAATGTCACTCAATGACGGGCATCGATTATATGCTTGGTAACGGAGAGTATCCTCTGCGAGGGCTGATTGTCACCGGTGCAAATCCGGTCCTCACCAATCCCAATGCAAGAAAGGTCGCGAAAGCCTTCGCCAGTCTGGAATTGCTGGTCTGCCGAGAACTATTCCTGACCGAGACGGCGAAACTGGCTCACTATATTCTTCCCGCCGCCTCTTTTCTCGAAAGATCAGAGCTGTATTATCATCAAGCGTATCAGCTTGTTACGCTGACCACCAAAGTGCTTGATATCCCAGGTATTGTGGATGAGTATATGTTCTGGCATGACCTAGCTCATTCGCTCGGGTTTGGTGAAACGTATTTCCCGTGGAAGAACGAAGAAGACGTAAACCGGTGGATCTTAGAGCCCACGGGTGTAACCGTTGAGGAGTTGAGAAAACACCCCGAGGGGTACGTTTATGACTCTTTTGAGTATAAGAAGTACCAACATCAGCCATTCCCAACGCCCACGGGGAAATTTGAATTCTCTTCCCGGTATTTGAAAGAATTGGGTCTTTCTGAGATACCTGAATATGTGCCACCCCCGTACCGCGATCATCCGAATATGGAATACCCGTTCGTCTTGATCACTGGCGCCAGAAAGCCCCAATTCTTGCATTCGCGGTACCGAAATATCAAGCGATTTATCCAAGCTGTCCCAGAGGCTGAAGTTGAGATTCACCCGACAGACGCAAGAAGGCTGGGCATCAAGAACCAGGAACGGGTTCGGATAATTTCACAGATAGGTGCCATCGTGCTAGCAGCTAAGGTCGTGGGTGAGAAGGAGGCACTACCAGGAGTCCTTCAGATAACCCACGGATGGGACAAGGCGAATGTCAACATTCTCACAAACGACCATGCAAATGATCCTATCAGTGGATTTCCGAATCTGAAAAACGTAGCCGTCAAGATAGAGAAAGTGGATTGAACCACCGTCTTTGATCTGACCCCACCTGGATATCCTATTGGCAGATTAGAGCGATTCAGTTTGACCAGGGATATGTGGGGAGCGGCCACGGATAGAATGGAAGAGCCTCACTCAACCTGGATGAAACCATTGCCTCTGGGGCAGAGGGAAATGATTGATTTGTAAGCCAAACTGGTAAAAAGATCAGCCTGCTGGATTCAGCGATTCTATCTCGCAGTCGAATGCGTGGGATTTCGAATCCATGTTGACTTACACCAGGGGTTCTGCTTTAATACGTGGCGCAGGGCTGGGCAGCTCTTCGGTGGGGATAGTCGATTCACGTTCGGGGAAGAGGGCAGAGATTCTTCTTGAGCGTCTTAAGCCTAGCCCCGTATTATTTGGGGAAGGAGGTGATCATCGTTGTTCATAATGCGTGGTTCATAGCAGGATTTGCGGCATTTACTATTTCTCTACAAAATCTTGAAAGGGGGATTACAATGGTTAGTAGAAGACTGTTGCTTTGGAGGCTGGTCGGGTGTTTGTTGATTGCTTTTGCCATATTCGTGGTACCGGCCACGGGTATGACCAAGAGTGCCAAGCACATTCGTTTCCCCGTTGGGGGATGGTCAGGTGACTTTTTGCCGCCCTACATCGTCCAGGTGGTATTGGGGGATGAGTTAGGCTATACTGTAGAGGTTTTGCAAATTTCGGACGTTGCTTCAGCCGTAGCGTTAAGTAGAGGAGAGATTGAACTTAACTTTTTCCTCTGGTTCCCCAATTCTGAGCCTGCCGTCAAGCCGTTTTTTGAGAATGGTTCGGTTGTCGACCTGGGGGTTCTTTATGGTGATCTTCCCCAGGGGTTTTTTGTTAGCAAGCGGGAGGCGCAACAATATGGTATTAGAAGCATACCAGACTTGAATAATCCGGAGCTTGTCAAGTTGTTTGATGATGATGGGGATGGCAAGGGGGATTTGCTTGGCTGTCCTGCTGAATGGGCATGTGCGCGACTCAACGACGAAACTCTCGACCTTTATGGGTTAGACAAGCTTTACGAGCAGAAGATGGGGAGTGCACGACTATTGACGGCGGCAATAATAGGAAAAATGGAGAAGAATGAACCGGTATTGATGTCTAACTTCTGGCCAAACGACATATTCATTCACTATCCCCGGGGTGAGGCTTTCGTGTATCTGGAAGACCCTAAGAAGTTTTGGGGTTTCGCTCATGTTCCGAAACTGGCAAACGCAAAATGGGTGGCTGAGAATCCCAAAGCTGTTGAGTTGTTAAGGGCTATGAAGATATCAGGTGAAGACATCATGTGGATGATGGGGCAAGTAGAAGAGAAAGGCGATGATCCGGCCACCCTGGAGGCTTTGGCCCGAGAATGGGTGTCAAAGAACAAGGCGCTTGTGGATTCCTGGTTAGAGGCAATCGAGTAAAAGAAATGATATCAGCATATGATGTGGGTTGGAGGGGTAGAGTAGGGAACGATGGAGTCGACCCGGTTTTGTGGACACCTTGATCTTTTGGGAGGAGGTGTTCATGGTGCCGAGAACAAGACTCTCTTATGAGCCTGAGTTTCGTCGTCAGATGGTGGAGCTGACGAGGGCTGGGCGTGGCGCCGAGCAAGTGGCGAGGGAGTTTGAGCCCACCACGGCCCAGGCCATCCGCAACTGGGTGTGCCAGGCTCATCTGGTTGAGCGGCGTTTCACGGGTCCTGGCCACGACCGGCTGTGGTAAGCCGCCGTACAACCGTGAAATGGGTTCTGCCAATATGAGAGGGATCTCTTGCAAATTCTCCAAAGACGAATCTTAGCCGATGAATCTTGGAGAGAATTTGAAAGAGAACATAAATATGTTCGTTGTTCTGACGTCCGTCAGGATGAAAGAGAGGGGATGGTCGTGATGAAAGCATAAGATTGCCTCGAGACCCCAGAACACCACCGAGGTGACTATGAAGAGTCGGTCGGGGTAAAGAAGCGTTTACGATCGACTGAAAAGTAGGGAGGAAGAGGTTTCTTGCCAGGACTTGTTTGATCCCATGACTGGAAATGGTTATGGGGTTCCATCCGCTGGAAGGGGACATGAGTGTTGTCCCGCCCGAGACTTGTCCGAATTGGAGACGATTGAGGGGACGAGATGGGAAGTCCTTCCTCGACGGTTCCTGTCACCCCTAAATCGTGATTATGCCTATACTCATGAAGTCATTGTTTTCACGTAGGTTGAGCTACCGAGCAGTTTCTTGATGGCGAGCCCTTCCACTGCCGATCCAAGTTTACCTTGACAGATTTGAGGCAAAACTCATGACTGAAACCCAGATATCCCAGCCCAAAATATCCTGTAAGAATCTGTGGAAGGTCTTTGGGCCTTCTCCACGACATGCCTTGAGTGTGGTCACCGATACAATGAACAAGGAGGAGATACTGGACCAGACTGGTCATGTTATAGCTATAAGAAATGTTTCCTTCGATATTCTTGAAGGTGAAGTATTTATGATCATGGGACTATCAGGAAGCGGAAAGTCTACCCTGGCCCGTTGTCTCAACGGGCTCATCAAGCCAACCCGGGGGCAAGTACTTCTGGACGGGATTGATCTCGCTACCATGAATGAGGCAGAACTCAGGATGGCACGGCGCCACAAAGTGTCCATGGTGTTTCAGCATTTCGCACTGTTCCCCCATCGCTCCATACTCGAAAACGCCGCCTATGGGCTTGAGTTGCAGGGATTGGATAAAGGGTTACGGCAAAAGAAAGCACGGGAGGTGCTTGATCTAGTGGGTCTCAGGGGCTGGGAGAACTCTTACCCTGATGAACTTAGCGGTGGCATGCAACAGCGGGTGGGGCTGGCAAGGGCGCTCGCTCTAGACCCGGAAATACTGATCATGGATGAGCCGTTCAGTGCTCTTGACCCGCTCATCCGTCGTCAGATGCAAGACGAGTTTATTAGCCTCGTAGCGAAAGTGCGGAAGACCATTGTGTTTATCAGCCATGACCTCAACGAAGCACTCAAACTAGGTACCAAGGTGGCGATCATGAAGGATGGCGAGATCGTTCAGCTAGGCACTCCGGAAGAAATAGTTTCCGCGCCAAGCAACGAATACGTGGCCCAATTTGTCTGCGACGTCTCCCACGATAAGGTCTTACCGGTGAGAAGCATCATGAGGAAGCCAGAGCTAAAACTATATGCCAGTCAGAAGCTTAGGGCGGCCCTGCAGGTGATGGAGGTGAAGGGCATCGATCAGGCATTCGTCGTGAATTCCCAGGATAGGCTTATGGGCGTTATCAAAGCCGATGATATCAGTCAGGCCCTTACTCGTAATTGCACAACGCTGGACGAAATCACAATCGAGAGAGCCCCAATGGTTGGCCCTGACCAACCAATTGGAGAAGTAACTCCCCTCACGGCCGCCTGTGATAACACGGTAGCGGTGGTTGATGGTGATGAGAAACTTATCGGTGAAGTGCCACGCGTGGTTTTACTACGGGCCTTGGCGGGAAAGGAGAATCCTCATGGTACCGTCTAATACCCCATCCAAGGGAAAGGAGAACACGTCGACAGTTTGGCCCGGACAAATACTTAAGCGAAGCGTAACGGTTCTATCAGCCAGGCTTGGAGCGGTTGGATTCATAATCGTGCTGGGCTGGCTTTTTAACGACTATCGTGGAGGCTATTTCAAGATACCCTTGGACAAGTGGGTGGATGCCGCTATGGACTGGCTCGTACACAACCTGGGAGTGGTTTTCGATACCATAGGAGCTGTTACTGCGGTGGTGTTGAATAGCTTCGAGAGGTTTATGCTTTGGCTGCCATGGTGGTCGGTTCTTATGCTCGTTGCTCTGTTTGCCTGGTGGTTGGCCGGCCGCCGAACTACGATATTCAGTGTGGCCGGGATGTACTTCATTTTTACGCTCGGATTATGGGACCTGTGCATGGCTACCCTGGCCCTTATGGCAACGGCAGTGCTTATCTCGAATGCGGTGGGCATCCCTCTTGGAATAATCTCTGCCCGCAGTAACCGGGTGGAAGCCATATTGAGGTCGATAATGGATGTGATGCAGACCATGCCCGCCTTCGTCTATCTTATCCCTGCCCTGATGTTCTTTGGCATTGGTAAAGTGCCCGGCGTAATGGCTTGTGTAATCTACGCCTTGCCCCCAGTAGTCCGGCTGACCAATCTGGGCATCAGGCAGGTTCCCGCCGAACTGGTGGAGGCCGCCCATGCCTTCGGTTCCACCCAAAACCAGCTCTTGTTCAAAGTCCAGTTACCCGTCGCCTTGCCCTCGATTATGGCCGGGGTCAACCAGACCATAATGCTTTCTCTAGGCATGGTGGTTCTGGCAGCAATGATTGCGGCTGGGGGACTAGGTCGGGAGGTTCTCCTGGCGTTGGGGCAAATTGATATCGGCCGAGGGGTTATGGCGGGGACCAGTATTGTTATTCTGGCTATGGTGCTGGATAGGATTACTCAGGGCCTGGGCAAGCAGCGAAGAAGGACAGAAAAGGCCCGAGGCTGAGGCAGGACTCGGAAAAACATTAGACATACATTAGGGGACGCTTATGATTTTGTGCAAAACCTTGTTAGCCTATGGTTCACAGACGGAAGTTACTTTGAACAGCAATTTTCTCACCCCTTAACGATGCCCTACTCACCGCTGACTGGGAAATCCTCAGGCGACGTGACAACTCGACGGTGCTCATTCCCGGTTCACGATTGGCCCGGTAGCAAAGCAGACTCCGGGATTTGAAGTCTGGGGATCCTTGCCACGACCCAGGACAGAGCCAATGAACATGATTGGGGATGACGGATGACGATGTGATGATGGCACCGGCAGCATCTATTCTCGCTCTTCTTGGCATCCGTCCATCGGACGATGGAAATTGAGAAGAGGTAAGGCATAAAATCGTAGACGTCTCGGATTCCGGATTCATGAGTTTCCTCCTGGACATGATCAAACGCATCCTGCCAGGTGAAAAACCAGAGGAGGTGCCCATCAAAGGGAACGCCCTTTGCGGCAGAAGGCCCCTTTTGTGTCAAGAAAAGATCACGGATGTTGGTAGGGCTTGGAGCAAGAAAAGAATTGCCAGCCCCGTTCCAACGGGGCTGGCAATTAGGCGATTCCGATGTAAAGCTGGCTACACCAGGGTAGACAGCCTAGTCCCCTATATCGTAGGGAACTAGCTTTCCATCGTGATAGATCATCCAACGGATCTCCTCGTCGGCCTGCATGCCGTCTTTGTCAAACGTCTTGTCTCCTGTAACGCCCTTGTAGCGTTTGACTACGAGGGGAAGCACATCCTTGAGCACCTCTGGGTCGGTTGTATGAGCGTAGTTGACCGCCATCGACACGGTCCATACCGCGTCGTATGCATATGATCCCCACACCGTCAAAGGGGGTTCGCCGTACTTTTCCCTGTACCTGTTGACATAGTCTGGTGCGGCTTCGGCACCGGCGACCCACCCCCTGATCCCTTCGGCCGTCTCGGGGATGGCGTCGCTCGACCACATGGTCATGTAGTCGGCCCAGAACCCTTTGGGTGGTTTCAGGCCGAGTTCGTAGATCTGTTTCAGAAGGAGCTTTGCGTCTTCGCCCTGGCTTGTGAAGAACACGGCCTCAGGCTTTGCGGAAAACAGCCTTTGGAGTTCGGGCCTAAAGTCCTTTTCGCCGTGTTCAAACCTGACCTTGGTCACGCATTCCCCTCCGAGTTCCTTTACGGTCTTGCACGTGTAAACCTCGATCCCGATTCCGAAGGGATCGTTCTGGATTATGGAACCCCATCGTTTTGCGCCGGTGACCTTGAACGCTCCCCTCGCGAGCTTGGGTGCCAAGACATCGTCCGTTGCCGACATGTTGAAGAAATATGGGCCGACTTTGCGCATCTGGGGCGAAGTGGGGGCCACGGCCACTTGGAGGATGTGCCGCTTGTTGGTGATCTCGCCCGTAGCGAGCCCAGCCCAGCTGGAATAGGTTCCTATGATGATCTTCACCTTGTTGATGTCGATCAGCTTGCGCACGGCCTCCACCGCCTTCTCGGAGGTGGACTCGGTGTCTTCATAGATCAGCTCGAGCTTTCTTCCGAGTACCCCACCTGCCTTATTGATCTCCTCAACGGCGATCTGTTCCCCTCTCTGCATGTCCAGCCCCGGTGTGGCCAGGAAGCCCGTGAGCATGACCAGGGAGCCGAACCTGACAGGGCCCTTCTCATCTGCCCTTGCTCCTTTGGCTCCCAGAACGATGAGGGTGATCCCCAGAATCAAGACAACCAGTAGTTTTCCTAGTGCGAACCTTTTCATTTCTCTCCCTCCTTTCGGATGTTATTTGAACCCACGGTACGGCAAGACACCCTCTCTCATCACCTCCCTTCACCATGGACTTTCTCGGTATCCTGCATCGGATCCGGGGCAGATCCCCAGGGGGCAACGAGACGGCATAGGAGATCCCGCCTTCCTGTATCATCCCCCCAGATAGGTCTCCCGGATCTTGTCGTTCTCGAGGATACTCCGGGCAGCGTCCTCCAGGACATTCTGTCCCACCGCCAGTACGTATCCCCTCTCTGATATGGCCAGCGACCGGTAGGCATCCTGTTCGACGATCACGACGGCAGCCCCTCTCTGGCGGATCTTCTCTATGTTCTCAAATATGGAGTCAGACACCATAGGAGCCAGTCCTGCTGAGGGTTCATCCAGCAGCAGAAGCCTCGGTCGCGTCATCAACGCCTGGGCCATGGCAACCATCTGCCGCTGGCCCCCGCTCATGATCTCAACCCGCTGGTCCTTTCTATCCCCGAGCACCGGAAAGAGAGCATACATCTCATCGATCCTTTCCTTGACCGTTCTCTTCTCCTCTATGTACCCGCCCATCCGGAGATTCTCCTCCACCGTAAGGCTCGGGAAGACGTTCCGGAGTTGGGGGACATAACCGATCCCCTTCCGCACCTTGTGGTCAGGCCGGAGGCGGGTTACGTTTTCGCCCTGGAAGTAGACCGTGCCCCGGGTCGGTATGAGATAGCCCATGATGGTTTTGAGCAATGTCGATTTGCCGGCCCCGTTCGGACCGATGATAGTCACTATCTCGTTGGCTTCAACGGCCAGCGAGACTCCCTGGAGGACATCCACATCCCCGTAGCCTGAAAACACGTGGTCCACGTCGAGTATTCCCATGATTGCCCCTCTAGGAACCCTGCCCGGTTTGAACGGCTCGACCCCATCTTTTCCCGGACAGGTAGGCCCTGAGGACTTTCTTGTTTTGTTGGATCTCCGCAGGCGTCCCTTCGGCGATTTTCTCCCCAGAGTCGAGAACATAGACCATGTCACATATTGCACTGATCACTTTCATGTTGTGTTCGATGATGAAAAAGGTCTTGCCCTTCTTTTTCAGGTCCCGTATGAGCTCAAGCAGTTGGGCCGTAAGTGTCGGATTGACGCCGGCAGAGGGCTCGTCCAACAGCAGCAGGTCCGAGTCGGCCATGAGAGCCCTTGCCAGGGCGAGGAGCTTTTTCTGCCCGCCGGAGAGATTGGCCGCGTACTCGTTTCCAAGGGTATCGAGTCTCATTATTTGCAGGAGTTCCAGGGCCCTGTCGAGGTTGGCTTTCTCCGTGGCAGAGACCCGCCGCCATGCGAACAGGGCACTTGTGACTTCTTCTCCTGCCTGATTTCTTGCGGCAAGGAGCATGTTCTCCAAGACGGTCATCTTCATTGGAACCTTTGCGACCTGGAAGGTTCGGCAGAGGCCTTTTTTTGCCCGGGCACTGGGGGAGAGCCCGTCGATCTTCTCCCCTTTGAAGAGAATCTCTCCGGCATCCTTGGGATAGAGTCCGGATATGATATTGAAGAGGGTGGTCTTGCCCGAGCCGTTGGGACCAACCAGGCCGGTTACCGAACAGGGCTCCACATCGAGGGAAACTCTCCTCAACACCTGAAGGCCGCCGAAACTCTTGTCTATGTTTCTGACAGAGAGCACCGACCTCTCCCCTTTCTACCACCTGTAAATCTTCTTCTTCTCCCTCAGGAGTCCCTCCTTGAGGAACAGGATGGTAAGGACGATCAAAACCCCGATTGCTACCATTCTTATCGATGCCAGCCGGTCGGCTGGGATCGGTATGTAGTCCTTGAAGTAACGGGTCGAGCTGTAGAAGGCCTGGATGACCACGGCTCCCAGCAGGGCGCCCCGGGTGTTTCCCAGCCCTCCAAGTACGATCATGGCCCAGACAATGAAAGTGACGAGGGGCATGAACTGGTCCGGGCCGATGAACCCGAGATAGGAAGCGTAGAGGGTTCCCGCCACACCGGCAAGAGCGCCGCTGATCCCCATGGCTTTCATCTTGAAGACCGCTGTGTCTTTGCCCAGAACTTCCGAGAGGACCTCTTCTTCTCTTATCGTCTTGAGGACCCTTCCAAAGGGGGAATGGGTGAGCCTTTCCAGGATCAGATAGACGGATGCCAGGAAGGCACCGGCGAAGACGAGATAGAAGAAAGGGTATGCTCCGGCTGAAAAGACGTCTTCCAGAGGTGCGGGAATCCCACCGATCCCGTGAGCCCCTCCCCTATAATACCCGCCGCCTACGATCCATTTCTCGTTATAGAAGAACTTCCTGAGGATTTCGGCCACCGCCAGGGTGGAGATCGCCCAGTAATCCGCCTTGAGTCGAGACGTGGGGATGGCTATGAGGAGCCCGAAAATCCCGCATGCAACGACCGAACCCGCCAGAGCCACG
Organism: Deltaproteobacteria bacterium; assembly: GCA_019308905.1. Classification (NCBI taxonomy): domain Bacteria; kingdom Pseudomonadati; phylum Myxococcota; class Myxococcia; species Deltaproteobacteria bacterium. The sequence goes on along the minus strand of JAFDHF010000074.1, from coordinate 8,967 downwards.
GGAAAAGAGCAGTGGGCCACAAGCAGGAGGATGGTGGAAACATATGCTCCCAGCATGAAAAAGGCGACATGGCCGAAGTTCGCCAATCCTGTCAGCCCGAACTGGAAGTTCAGGGTGAGGCTGAGTATTCCGTATATCTCGGTCATGATTGCCAGATGTACCAAAAAGCGGATTAGCCCCTCCATCTCACTCGCTTCTCACCTTTCTCCCGAGTATTCCCGAGGGTCGCATGAGCAGAATCACCACCAGAATGAAGAAGGCAATGGCTTGTTTATAAGCCGTTGGTATCCACAGGGGCCTGGAAATACCCAGCAAACCTCCCAGGCTGAGGATCCGGCCGAAATCGAAATAGATGCCGAAATTCTCGGCCAGCCCGAGGGCGATAGCTCCGAGCATGGCGCCGTAAGGGTTTCCAAGGCCTCCCAGTATGGTGGCGCAGAAAACCGGTATGATCAGGGAAAAACCCATGTTTGGTTCTATCTCCGTTTCCAGGGCGTAAAGCACCCCGGCCAAACCGGCAAAGCACCCCGCAACAAACCAGGTCCATTGTATGACCACCTCTGTGGAGATTCCCCTGGCCTGTGCGAGTTCGGGGTTGTCCGACGTCGCCCTTATCGAGTTGCCGAGCCTTGTTTTGTGGAGAAAGAGATGGAGAGCGATGATAGAGGAAAGGGTGGCCAACAGGAGAAGGATCTGGACCATGGTGATTCGAGCCCCGAGTACCAGGATCGGTTTCTGGAGCCCGATGGCGAAAGACCGCGGGCGGGGTCCCCATATGGCACGGAGCGTGTTGCGGATAGCTATGGCCAGGCCGAAAGAGGCGATCATGACGATGATCGGATGGGTCATGCGGAGCCTCTTGAAGACCGTCCGGTCCAGAGCCATGGCCAGCACACCAGTGGCGAGGGTCGCAAGGGCCGCCGAAACGACGATATTCCAACCCAGGGTCACATTGAAAAAGAAGCCCATATAGGCCGCAAAGGCGGCGAGTTCGACATGGGCGAAGTTGGCGAACTTCAGGATGTCGTAGACGAGGGTCAGACCTATACTCAGCGTACACAAAACAGAAGCCCTGATAAGGCTGTTTATGATGATCTGGGTGATACTCATGCCTTACTCGTCTCTCCTCCCGGCCGAGGGGAGGAGATGCTACAGCTCGATTCGCATGCCGCTGTGGAGCTTGTGCAAGCGATCCCTGAACAACCCAAGTAGATGTGCCTCTCCCCGGAGCCCGGTGCAGTGGCCCACGTAGAGGTTCTCTACCTCGAGATCCATCAACGCCTGACCGGTCCTGGCGATCCTGTCCTCGTCTGCATCGATCAGATGAAGCCCCCCTATTACGGCGCAGACCCTCCTTTCACCGGTTATACGAATCGCCTGCTGGACTATGTTGACGATCCCCGCGTGGGAGCATCCCGTTATGACTGCAATGCCCTTGCTGTCTATCCTGACAACAAGGGAAAGATCGTCTCTTATCCCGTCAGGGACCAGTTCGCCCTTTTCTTCTGTGAAGGTATTCAAGGTCGGTGATTTCTCAAAGGAGACCTCCCGGTCGACTTCACCCGTGGAAAGCACCCCCGGCATCAGCGAAAAGGACGATCCGACCAAAACCGGCCGGGCCATGTTCCCCAGTCGCTCCGGGCGGCTCTCTGAAGGGACCCCGATGTGCCTGATCACGGGGTCCACCACGTAGTGAGGCCTGAACAGGGTGGGATGGCCGATGACCGGCAGATCCTCTTTGGCGATGGCCTTCACCATGCCGGCCAGTCCCCCCGTGTGGTCGTAATGGCAGTGGGAGAGAAAGATAAGATCCACACACTTGGGAGAGATGCCGAGGATTTCCATATTGTGCAGGATGGCTTCGGACGACTGGGAGACATCAAACAGGATGTATTTCGGTTGATCCGAACCGCGGATTTCCAGGAGCAGGGAGATCCCGTGGCTTCCCCAAAGGGGGGAGTCATACCCTGCATAGTCCTCTGCAAGAACGCTGATTACGATCTTGTTTACGCTGTCATTTTTGCCCATGATCTAATTCTCCTTCTCAGGGGTTGAAGTAAAGTTGATGCGAGCGGAGACAGTCTCCCTCTGTCGCTGGGAGGTGGGACTCGTCGCTTACAATACTAGGACCCCAGTGTAGACGTCGGAATTAGCCCTTATTGGTCCTGATCCTCAGACGAAGCTTCCGACCCTAGCCAATTCCGCCGAGAGCACCCTGCTAAACAGCCATACGAGTTAGTATGGATAAACCTCCAGACAAACCCGTATCATTGGTAGGCAAGAATTTAGCAGAGCCCTACAGATCATTCACCGCGGAGACTGGTTCTATAAAAAAAGGTAAATCCGCTGATGATCACCCAAATCCCCACGATTATGGAAGCTATTGGAAATACGTATATAGCAAAGGTGAACATACCTTTCTCCTTTCATTACGAGCTCGATTCCGGTGCGAATACCCGGGAGATTTCTTTCCAGTCCTTTGTAAGATAATGAACAACCCAGAAGGCTATCTGATTTGCGATAATCCCCGGAACCAAGCCGTCAAGCCCCCAGGGTTTCTTGAAGACCCAGATCCAGAGCGCTGTAACGAGTCCACCAAAGACGATGGCGTACACCCCACAATAGGGGCTGGCCTTTTTCCATAGTACCACGATCACCAGCGGGAGGATGATCGTTGGGGCCCACAATGCATAGATGTACAGGAGGCCGTCAATAAGGGAAGGTATGGAGATGGCAAAGATAATCCCCAGAACACCCATAATGATCGTAAAGGTCCTGCCTACCAGGATGGCTCCGCGATCACTAACCGTAGGATGGAAGAAGGGCTTGTAGATATCACGGTAGAAGTGTGTGGCCCCGGAATTGAGAAAGGAGTCCTGGGTTGACATGATCACACATACAATCGAGGCAATGGCAAAACCAATCATCCCGTGAGGTAGAATCTTCAAGACCATCTCCACCATGGCAGCATCAGGGTCCGCACCCGGCACCAGGGGATAGGCCACGATTCCGATGGCTATTACGATGAAAAACCAAATGAACGAATATATTCCTGCGGCGATGAACCCGGTACGTGCCCCCTTTACATCCGTAGAAACAAAGGCCCGTTGGGCGTAAGGCGGGACGAGGGTTTCTCCCAGCAAAAATCCGAGAAAGGGCCCGATAAACACCAGAAAGGAAAAATTGTGAAACGGTCTTAGGAATTCCCCAGGGATTTTCTCCACTAGGCCCCCTACGCCACCCACGTCGGAGAGCCCAAGTAGAAGTGTCAATGGTATGGCGATCACGATGACTACGAACTGCAAGATGTCCGTCTGAACCACCGACCACATACCACCAATTGCGGCATAAAGGACGACGATCCCAGCACTGAGAATAACGGCATAAACAAATGGAATACCTGCCACACTCTGTAAAACAAAACCCGAAGCACGAGCCACAACCCCCACGATACCCGCACAAAAAATAATCGCAATAACACCTGTGAGAAGCCTTGCGAGCGGGCCGAAGTGATACCCCATAACATCGCCGATGGTATAGGCATGTTCATACTCCCTTAGTTTGGGAGCAATAAATATCCCAACGAGGGTTGTCTGTATGGAGAAGGCACCAATTATGAATAGAAATCCTATACCCCCACTATACCCTTTGGCGGCTGTCCCCATGGTATAACCGGCCCCGATGAAGGAGGCTGAAAGAGTCGCAAAGACAACGGTTGCCGGCACCCTGTGGCCTGCGATAGCAAAGTCGTCCATCGATTTGAGACTTCGCACTGCTGCGATTCCCATGAAAACCAGGATGACAAAATAGACAATCATCATTACCCAATCGATTCCAATCATCACTTTTCTCCTTTCGTTTTTGGTGTTGCTCGAGACAGAGATTGAGCATTCAATAAAGGTCTACAACATCAACTATCCCCAATTTTCTAGTTCCTTTGTATCACCCCCCTTATCAAATCGTCTGACCCTATTGAAGACAACCGCATCAGTTCCTCAAAGAGGTATGATAGATCAACTCCAAGACGCGATACCAGCCCAATCCTTCCGTGAAAACAACCCAATTCATCACAAGATTGGCTGCCCTGCTAGTGCCGTGCGCCCTTGTGGCAGTGTCACCGGTAAGTTCTCTCATTTTTCCTCATTCATCCCTCTGTAAGAATCCCTTTGGGAAACTGAGTGGTATATGCGAGATGACTTCTCAGACATTCCTTGGCCTGGTGATAGTCAGCCGTCCTAATGAGGTTCAGAATCTGCTGATGCTCTTCAAGAGAACGTCTAGCTGCCTCGGGCATGGAGAAATGCATGTATTCATATCGAGCCAGACTGGAGGAAATGGTCTGGTAAAAGTGACTTATCCGAGAATTACCCGCTGATTCAACCAGTTTGATGTGGTAATCAGCAAAGGTTTCACGGTAGAGTAACATTTCGTGCGAATCCACATGAGACGGGATAGACAAACGGGAGGCTTTGGCCAAAGCAGAAGCCATCTGGGGCAAGTCCGTGATATTCTTGGCTTCAAGAAGGTCGATGGCATAGCACTCGATCATCTCCCTGGCCTCATAGACCTCCTGGAGATCCTCAGGTGATATCCCTGTGACGTAGGTCCCCTTTCTGGGAATGCTGGCGACGAGCCGATCGTGTTCCAGTATGCGAAAGGCTTCCCGTAGGGGAGGGCGACTCACGCCGAGATCCGAGGATAACCGGATCTCGTTCAGCTTCTGCCCTGGGGGCAGGTTTCCTGTGATGATCTGGGTTCTGAGATACTCCACAAGGCTTTTGGTTACACCCCGGATTTCCATGGTTCTCGCTCCGTGTCTATTGTCTATTGTCTACAAACATAAGTCAAGCTCTAGCCTCCACGAGATTTTCTCTTCGCCTGAGAAAGTCTGTCTTGCAGAAGGGGAGGCCTGAAGCGGACAGTCGGCGGACAAATCAAGCATCGTGCAGCACGGGGCCTTTGGAGAATTCTTTCTCCATGGTCCCCCAGAACAAGAGGAGGGCTCTCCTTGGAGAGAGGCGGGAATGCCGGACTTGACTATGGAGCGATGATTTTACTATTCTTTCTAAGAGTCGCGGAAGGAACTTCTCAGGGGGCAGGGTTTTTGTAGGGAAGGCGGAGCTTTGCCGGCATGGTGACTCTGTGGACCAAGTCTGTTCTCTCGCTCCCGCTGGTGGGGTTGGCGGTCGTTAACCTGGTTGTCATGCTCGAGCTTTCGGGGCGGGCCGAAAGGCGGTTCAGCCCGGGATCTCTCCGGTTGATTCATAGGATCTCGGGAGGCGCCTACATCGTCCTGTTCCTCTTGCTCTCCTATTTTTGCCTCAGGGTGATGAGGGTCTCTGGGCAGGAACTCTCGGCAAGAGCTGCTCTTCACGGCGGCCTGGCGGTGGCCACCCTCCTCCTGCTCTGTCTCAAGCTTGCGGTGGTCCGCTTCTACCGAAAGTATTACTCCATGGCCACTTCCTTTGGGTTTGCCGTCGTGGTGCTGACCGTTCTGACATGGGCAAGCTCGGGGGGTTACTATTTCACCATGAGGGGAACCTCGCCGCCTCTGCCAGGCGGGGGCCGTGGGGAGGGGCTTGCCCTGGATGGAGCTGTTGTCTTCGGCGGCAGTTGTTCTGGATGCCACTTTGCCGACAGGACCGATACGAGAATCGGCCCGGGTTTGAAGGGGCTTTTTGGCCTGGAGAGGCTTCCCACGAGCGGCTGGCCCGTGACGGAAGAGAACGTGCTAAGACAGTTGAAAACACCCTTTCGCGACATGCCTCCTTTTGCCCAACTCTCAAAAGAAGATGTTGAGGCGCTCCTTGCGTTTCTCCGGAGTCTTTGACGGAGGCCGAGGCCCCTTTCAGTGGAGAGAGGCCGAGATCACGGCTCTGTGCAGCGCCGTTGCACAAGATCAGAGTTGCAGGCCAGAATATGGGCCCGTGATCGTCCGGTATTCGGATGAACGCGCGACCGCGAGGCTGGAATGGTTGTTCCGCACCCTTTCAGGGAGAAATTCCTTTTTCTTTTCATGTCATTAATGCTCTATTTCGTAGTTCGGCCTTTCATCGAGGAATACGCTGAAATCGGTGTCCTCCTTGACATATTCCTGTCGCTGATTCTTTTTTCCGCAATCTACGCTGTCAGCAAGAAGAGGCGCCCTCTGGTCATCGGTTTGTTGATCGGTCTCCCGCCGTTTATTGGGCTCTGGTTGACACACTTCGTGGAGAGCCCTTCTCTCATTCTGATGGAAGATGGTTTTATGGTTCTCTTTTTTGGCTATACAACGGTCATGTTCCTGTCTTACGTGTTCAGACAAGATGAGGTTACCTTTGACACGATAATGGGTGCTGCCTGTGTTTACTTCTTCATCGGATTGATGTGGGGCTTTGCTTTTGCCATGATGGAAAGCCTTCTGCCCGGGTCTTTTCGGTTTGGAGAGGGTCAGGCTGTTGGTGGGAGCAATCTGATATACTACAGCTTCGTTACCCAGACTACACTGGGTTACGGAGATATCACGCCGGTGACCACTCCGGCCCGTTCCCTCTCGGTCCTTGAGGCCGTCATCGGCCAGCTATATCTGGGTGTCTTGATCGCAAGACTGGTGGGGGTCCATATCTCACAGTCTTCTGGTAAGTGAAGAACCCATGTCTTTTGGACGTGGGTTCTTCACCGGGATCCGGGAGGCGGTGGTTCGATCCATTAGGACGGTTCTGGTTGCAGGCCCGGATGGGGCGATGGTATCATACAGAAATAGGGAGGAATGATGCTTAAGAACTCACTCCTTGAGACGGAAGGGGAAACCCGGCCGTCGATCCGTGTCGAGGCCGGCCAAGAGGGGCTTCTCACGGTGAGGATCGAGGGCCGTCTCGATTCGACCACCACGGGCGGAATGTGGCGTGAGGCATTAGGGCTTCTGGAGAAGGCCTCGTCCCCTCGGGTTGTGGTCGATGCATCGGGAGTCGATTACTGCGATGGAACCGGGATCGGTTTGCTCCTGGAGCTTCGCCGTCGGCAGGAAGGGGCTGGTGGAGAGATCGAGATTCGCGGCCTCCGGCCCGAATTCCAACGACTCCTGGATCTGTTTGCGTCAGAGCCGCTCAAGGAGATCGAGGGCGAAAAGGCCAAACCGCTGTCTGTTCCTGAAGAGGTGGGGCGGGCGGCCGCCGGGGTCTGGCAGGATCTCCATACCCTGATTGCATTTGTGGGGGAGGTTTGTGTCGCTCTCCTGCATGCCCTGTTGAATCCGCGTGCTGTGCGGTGGAAAGACGCTTTCCTCGTCGCCGAGACCGCAGGCGTCAATGCCTTACCCATCATCGCCCTGATCAGTTTCCTGATGGGGTTGATCATGGCTTTTCAATCGGCTATCCCCATGCGCCAATTCGGGGCTGATATGTTCGTGGCCGACCTGGTTGCCATCGCCATGGTTCGGGAGCTCGGTCCCCTCATGACCGCCATTGTGCTGGCAGGCCGGTCCGGCTCCGCCTTTGCTGCCGAGTTGGGGACCATGAAGGTGAACGAGGAGATAGATGCCCTGACCACCATGGGGCTCGATCCGGTGCGGTTCCTCGTGGTGACCAGGTTGATCGGGGCTCTGGCCACCACCCCGCTGCTGACTGTTTTCTCCAACCTCCTCGGCGTGATAGGGGGGCTGGTTGTCTTCCTTTCCCTGGGTTATCCGCTGGTGACCTACGTGAACCGGATCGTCGCCTCGGTCGGCGTCATAGACCTTGCGGGGGGGCTTTTCAAAGCCTTTGTTTTTGGTATGCTGATAGCAGGAATCGGATGCTTGCGCGGCCTGGAGACCAAAACCGGCGCCAGTGCCGTGGGAGAGGCCGCCACGCGGGCCGTGGTCAGCGGGATCCTGCTCATCGTTCTTACCGATGGGATCTTCGGGGTCCTTTTCTTCTACCTCGGGATTTGAGAACCAATGGACCAGAATTCGCGCCCCATTATTCGCGTTGAGAACCTGACCGTTGCCTACGGAGAGTCGGTGATCATCGACGATATCTCCTTCGAGGTGAATCGGGGAGAGGTCTTCATTATCCTCGGGGGTTCGGGTTGTGGGAAGACCACCCTGATGAAGCAGATGATCGGTCTGTACAAACCCGCCTCCGGCAGGATCCTGATCGACGGGCAGGACATCGTATCGGCCGAGAGAGAAGAACGCCTCGAGATTCTCAGGAAGATCGGGGTCATGTACCAGAACGGTGCGCTTTTCGGTTCCATGACTTTGCTGGAAAACGTCCGGCTCCCCCTGGAAGAATTCACGGACCTCCCTCCGTCAGCCATGAATCTCGTTGCTCGAATGAAGCTGGCCCTTGTGGGGTTGAGCGGGTTCGAGAACCACATGCCCTCGGAGCTCAGCGGGGGCATGCAGAAGCGGGCCGCCATTGCCAGGGCCATGGCCCTCGATCCCCAGATCCTCTTTCTCGACGAGCCCTCCGCAGGGTTGGACCCCATCACCTCGGCCGAGGTGGATCAACTCATCCTCAATCTCGTTCGGAGTCTGCGGATCACTTTTGTCGTTGTCTCCCACGAGCTTCCAAGCATATACACAATCGCCGATCGGGTGATCATGTTGGATAAGCGGGTCAAGAAGATCGTTGCAATGGGGCGGCCCCAGGATCTACGGGATCACAGCGACAATCCTTGGGTCCGTCAGTTTTTCAGCCGGGAGGCGGCCGTTCAGGTGTCCGGATAGGCGTGATGGAGCAGTGAGGCGGATATGAGTGCAAAAGCGAGCTATTTCAAGATCGGCCTGTTTGTTATCAGCGCGATGACGATCGCCGTCATTGCGATCATCGTTCTGGGAGCCGGTGCCCTTTTTCGCGAGAAGATGATGATGGAGACCTATATAGACGGATCCGTCCAGGGGCTGGAAGTCGGGTCTCCGGTCAAGCTGCGGGGGGTTCAATGCGGGAAGGTCGAAGAGATCACCTTTGTGAGTTCAGAGTATTTTCCATCCACGGCTCCGACCAG